>DAIRCT010000034.1:0-34364 GCA_036796535.1 Ignavibacteriaceae bacterium | reverse complement strand
CTCATAAACTAATGGAATTCCGGTTGGGATGTTCAACTCAACAATTTCGTTTTCAGGAATGTTATCAAGATATTTTACTAATGCACGCAAACTGTTTCCGTGTGCAGTTATTAAAACGCGTTTACCGGATTTTACCATTGGTGCAATTGTCCCTTCCCAGTAAGGAACAAAACGAGCAACTGTGTCTTTCAAGCATTCAGTAAGCGGCAATTCATTCTCTTTCAGATCAGCATAACGCGGATCTTTACCCGGATATCTTTCATCATTTTTATCCAATGCAGGAGGTTGAATATCATAACTTCTTCTCCAGATTTTAACTTGTTCTTCGCCGTATTTTTTTGCGGTTTCAGCTTTATTCAATCCTTGAAGTGCTCCGTA
The DNA here is from genome assembly GCA_036796535.1 of Ignavibacteriaceae bacterium. GTDB lineage: Bacteria > Bacteroidota > Ignavibacteria > Ignavibacteriales > Ignavibacteriaceae > IGN3. The sequence continues at coordinate 33,986 of DAIRCT010000034.1, read as the reverse complement.
ATGTCTTTCATTCAAGCGCCAGTTATTAATAACCGGAATCCACATTAAATCTAATTCATCAAGAACGATCCATAAAGTTCTGATAGCTCTTTTAAGAACAGAGGTGTAAGCGATATCAAATTTAAAACCTTCTGTTTTTAAAACTTCACCGGCTTTCTTTGCTTCTTGTAATCCTTTTTCAGTTACATCAACATCGGTCCAGCCGGTAAAACGATTTTCTTTATTCCATAAACTTTCGCCGTGGCGTAATAAAACTACTTTGTACATTTAATTCTCCGTTACTTAATTAAGTGTTATTTCAATATTGCTGTGTAAAAATACGGAAGGATGATTAGAAGAAAAATGGATAATGTTTGATGTTTATAGGAAAAATAAAATCAGACTCGCTGATTCTCTGTAAAATGTATTTTCTTTTGGTATTTGCACAGAGTAACACAGAGAAAAATTAAGAACTAAGCGAAGTTGGTGAACCTCTTTGCGTTATTTGCGTGGAAGAAAAACCTAAAACATTTCACGCAAAGATCGCTAAGAAAAAATAAGGCAAAGCTCGCGAAGTAATTAAATCCCTGTAGATCTCAATGCTGTACTAGTGTTACTCTATGAAATTTGATCACTCATCAATTCTTATACTAATAGCAAAAGATCTAACACAGGAATATGACAATTTAACAGTTAAGCAATTAACTATTTTTTATTTAAGGCAGATTTAAGAATTAGAAAACCAACAATTCCTGATATCAATGATCCACTTAATATTCCTACCTTTGCTGTATCCAACAATTCCGGTGAAGCAAAAGCAAGATTGGCAATGAACAATGACATTGTAAATCCTATTCCCGCAAGTATTGCTGCAGCATAAATTTTCTTCCAGCTTACGCCCTCAGGTTCTGCAGCAAGTTTTAATTTAACCGCCAGATATGAAAAAGAAAAAATTCCAATTTGTTTGCCTACAAATAAACCTAGAATAATTCCAATTCCAATTGGATTAACAAGCGAAGAAGTCAGCCCTTCTCCGATGGAAACACCTGCATTTGCAAATGCAAATAGAGGCATAATAAAAAATGAAACCCACGGATGAAGTCCATGTTCAAAGCGCTGTAAAGGAGTAAGAATCTTCTCACAGTTGTTTTCTATCTGATCAACAATATCAAGTCGTTCGGGATTAGTTAAAACGTTATCACCGTGTTCACCGGCAGAATCAAAATCTTTAATTAATGAGTTTGTTTCATTAAAAAATTTCTTTGTATTGATTCTTGCTGAGGCAGGAATTGTAAACGCAAGCAGTACACCTGCTACAGTAGCGTGCACACCTGATTTTAGAAAAGCCAACCAGAGAGCAACTCCAACCAAGGAATAGAGAAGTAAATTTCTAACTCCTAATTTATTCATAAGAATTAATAAGATGATTAATCCACCAGCAATCATCAAACTGGTTAAAGAAATCTCTGCGGTGTAAAAAATTGCAATAACAAGCACTGCTCCGATATCATCTACAATTGCTAACGCTAATATGAAAATCTTTAGAGCAAGTGGAACTCGTTTACCGAGCAGGGCAAGTATTCCAACAACAAATGCAATATCAGTAGCCATCGGAATTCCCCAACCAGAGGCACCTTCTTTCCCAAAGTTAAAAATTGAATAAATCAATGCAGGAAAAATCATTCCACCTAATGCTGCTGCTATTGGCAGAGAAGCTTTTTTTACTGATGATAATTCACCGACAAGCAATTCTCTCTTAATTTCTAATCCCACCACAAAGAAAAAGATTACCATTAATCCATCGTTAATCCAATGATGCAAAGAGTAGTTGAGCGCTAGATTTCCAAGATTAACTGAAAGATAAGTATGCCAAAGATGATGATAGGAATCTGCAAAAGGGGAGTTTGCCCAAACCAATGCAGTTATAGTTGCAATTATTAATAAAATTCCGCCTGAAGCTTCTTTATGAAGAAACTCCTGAATCGGATAGGTTAATTTTTCTATCGGTGTTACGGGTTTATTGTTATTCATAATTTTAGACTTTGATTAAGAGATATTATAATTATAACTGATTTTCTAAAAATAAAGTTCAAACAATACTATCTTCAGATAACTTTACCTGAACACTTTTTATCTTGTCTTCCATAGATTGATCACGATCAGTTCTTGTTCCAACTCTTAAAGTTGTAGATATTCTTGGTGCGCCCATTTCGTGAATGCGTTCGTGACATTTTTTAACCGCAGCAAATACATCATCCCACTCACCTTCGATGTTGGTTCCGTTTGCGTGCAATGTGCTTTTAAGTCCGGCTGAATTAAAAATTTTTTCACACTCGGCAACGTACTTAGAAAGAGATAAACCAACTCCGAGCGGGATAATTGCTACATCAACTATTACTTTCAAATTAAGTCCTTTCCTTGTTTAAAGCAAATTTATAAAAATTCTTAGTGGTTCTCTGCGCCTTCTCCGCGTCTCACTGTGAAAATATTATTTCTTTATTCCTTACACAGAGAACCTCAGAGATAACAGGAAAAACACAGAGGAATTTTACTAGATTAATCCAAAACTTTTGAGCAGCAGAATTCCGATTGATATTGTAAAAACAGAGCCGAGTGTAGTGATCATTATAATATTACCCGCTAGTTTTGAATTGGCTCCCATTGCATCAGCCATAACAAAACTTGCAATTGCGGTTGGGCAGGCAAAAACGATGAACATAATTCCTAAATCATCATCCCTGTATCCCAAAAGCAATGCACCCAGAGTTAAAAGAAGTGGTATTGCAATTATTTTTATTAACGATGCGATAAAAGCAAGCTCTGAGGCGCGCTTTAAATTTTCTGTGTTTAATGAACCGCCTATTCCGATCAATGCAAGTGGTAATGCTAAATCAGCAAGAAAGTTTCCGGTGGATAGAAACATTTCAGGAATTTCAATTTTGAAATAAGAAAACGGAAGTCCAATTATCACCGCAAGAATAAGTGGATTAAACAATATCTCCAGCAAGATAGATTTAAAATTTATTTTTCCCGAATGCTTTGGTATGATCAAAACAATTACAGCTAGTACATTATAAAGCGGTAATAAGAATGCCAATATCAAAGTCGCTTTGCCAAGTGCATCATTACCAAATAGATTTGAAATTAAAGCCAATCCAATAATTGCATAATTGCCTCTAAACGCGCCTTGTATAAATGCACTTTTATCTTTTGGATTTTTTATGAATGGATTGGAGGCAAACCAGATTATCAAGTAGGTTATAAATGTTCCGACATAGATATAAAAAATTTGTTTAAGTTCTAATACTTGTGATAGGTCTAATTGGGAAATTTTAATAAAGACAAATACCGGCAGCGAAATCTGAAAGACAAATTTTGATGTTACATCAACAAATACTTCATTAATAATCTTTTTTTGTTTAGAAAAATATCCCACCGCAATTATTAAAAACACAGGTGCAACAATGTTTGCCGTAAAAATTATATTCTGGAACAAAGAAACTTCCGATAACTATTGTTTTTGCAAATCGTTAATTAGTTCAAAAAATTTTTGTGGAACGGATACAATTTTATTTTGTTTGTAATCGAAGAACGCTATTCCTGTTTTAGCACGGGCAACTTCTTTACCGCTTGCTTTGTTAGTTATTCTAAATAAAAAATCACAACCATTTTTAATAAAGTTGTCAACTGTAACATCAAAGGTTAAAGTATCTCCGTGGTAAGCCTGCGATTTATATTGAAGAGCTGCATCAAACATAATTATTCCTGCGCCGGCAGTATCAACCTCAGAAAATCCCCAGTTTTTTAAGAACTGTATTCTTGCTTCGTGTACCATAGAAAGTATAGAATCATTACTTAAATGTCCGGCAAAATTTACATCATAAACACGTACAGAAATCTCTGTGGAAAAAATAAATTTATCCGGTAAATTAATTTTGATGCGTTGCATTTAGAAGCCCATCCCTACCTTCCCTAAGGGAAGGAGAAGGAAATAATATATTAATAAATAGAAATTACTTACTTAAAAATTATTGTATTTGGATAAAATTCCTAATTAAAACATTTGGCTTTTGCATTTACAAAACCGGGTGGGCTTATCAAACCAATTGATAAACATTAATTGGAGTTGGAATTCCTTTTATCTCTAAGTCTTTATAACATATTGGTTCAATATTTAATTCTACGCAGTTATAAACTGATTCAGAAATTAAGATTGCTGAGCCAAGTTCTTTGTTGATTTGTTCGAGTCGTGCGGCAATAATAACCGGCTGACCTGTAATTGAATATTGTTTTCTTTCACTGGTCCCGACATTACCCGTTACAACTTCACCGGCATTAATTCCAATTCGGATTATAGTTTCGGGTAATGATCCCTCATCATTTCGGATTTTTAATTCTTTATAAATTTCCAAAGCAGCATTAACGGCAAGCTGGCAATCGTTTTCGTGTTCAATCGGAGCGCCAAAAATAGCCATCAAACCATCGCCCATTATTTGTGTAACAATGCCTTTGTGTTTGTTTATAATTTCGATGATGATTGAAAAAACATTATTCTGATATGCAATAATTTCTTCAGGCGATTTATCCTGTGCAAAGAGCGAAAAGTTTCTTATATCCAAAAACATAATTGTAACAAATCTTACCCGGCTATTAATATTATATTTATTCTCAATCAGTTCCTCAACAATTTCCTTTGAAATTTGTTGCCCAAAAAGTTTTTGTATCTCATTTCTTTTTGATTGTTCATTATAATGTTTTAACAATCCCTTTTTAATTTGGTTGGTAATTAATCCCGCAGTGTGTCCGGTAATAAAAAACAAAGCAGCAACACCTAAATAAAGCGGATAAAATGTAGCTCCTTCAAAAATTGTTTTTTCTACTGGCTTATTAAGCAGGTACCACACAACTATTGAATACTGAATAGCAGCTATTGTCCCCGAAAAGACGCAAAGTTTGAAGTCGAGTTCAAGTGCCGAAAGCATAATGATAAGAAAATATAGAAGTGCTATCGGAGTAAATAGAGGATAAATCGATGGCAGATTAAAAGAATAAATTATTAATGCGGCGCTTGGCAAGCTGATTTCAACAAAAGCATTAACGTATCTGATAAATATAAATGTCTTTATTCCAAACCTATTCCATTGTTTTGCTGCACGACTTACAAAAAGAGCACGAATGAAAATAACGGCAAGTATTACTAATGTTAATTCAAATAAAATTTTAAAATGTGAAGTATCACCGAATTGGTTCTTATAAACAAAAGATACCAAGAGTACTACAACGATAATAAATCCAATTATACCGGCAAGAATTTTAGAACGGAAACTTTCGTTTGATAATATTTCCTCCGAAAAAATTTCCTCAAATACTTTTATGTCTTTCTTTTCCATTTTTATTTTTTATCGAAATAAAAGATATATCTTAATCCATATTTTTATGAAATCTTAAAGAACTTAAAAATAAAATTACTAATCCCATAACAAATAATACCATAGCTTCAATCCATAAATCTGCAAAACCCAAACCTTTTAAAATTATTCCACGAATTATTGTGTTAAAATATTTTAATGGAATTGCATATGAAATAACCTGGATAATTTTAGGCATATTTTCAACAGGGAATGCAAATCCGGATAAGAAAACCATCGGCATCATAACCGCAAATATGGCTATCATCATTGCCTGCTGCTGGGTTTTTGAAATTGTTGAAACGAACAACCCCAATCCGAGTGTTGATAGGATGTAAAGGAACGATGAGAAAAATAAAAATGATATGCTGCCTTTTACCGGTATATCAAAAATAAATCTCATTGCTGTAAGAACAATAATTACTGAGATGAATCCAAGAATTATAAACGGTACAAGTTTACCGATAATTAATTGGTAAGATTTTAATGGAGTAACAACTAATTGTTCCATAGTTCCGATTTCTTTTTCTTTTACTACTGCTAACGAAGTAAGAAGTAAAGTTATTATACTAAGAAGTAAACCAACGATTCCCGGCACCATATAATTTCTTGTCTTCAAAGTTGGATTATACCATATTCTTGTTTCAGCAGTAAGATTTCCTGCGGGTTTAATTAATCTTCCGCTGCGCTGCATAAAATCAGTTATGATGTTCTGTGAATATCGCATAATTATAAACTGAATATATCCCGCTGATATTGAAGCAGTATTTCCATCAGAACCATCAAATATTGCCTGAACTTTTACAGTTTCTTTTCTGTTAATCTTTTTTTCAAAATCATTTGGAATAACAATCGCTACAATTGATTTTCCGTTATCAAGTGATTGTGTGATGTTTTGGTAATTGTCAGCATATTCAACAAGATTAAAATATTTTGATGAAGTAAATCTTTCAATAAACTGGCGTGAAGTTGTGGTTTTATCATTATCCAAAACAATCATTTTTATATGATCAATATCAAGATTGGCGGCATATCCTAAAAATATTAATTGAATTACAGGTGCGATCAGAATTATTCCAAACATTTTAGGATCGCGTTTAAATTGTAAAAATTCCTTTTTAATAAAATGGATTATCTTAATCATGCTGCCTGTGTCTTTCTGTTATTTATAATTGTTCCAAGTAGTAAAATCACAGTTGCATAGATGACCAAGTAAATTACCTGATCGTAAAAAGCAGTAATGCCGACACCTTTTAACATAATTGATCTTAACATAACCAGATAAAATTTCGTCGGTGTAACATTTGTAATTATCTGAACAAACAACGGCATATTATCAACTGGAAAAACAAACCCCGATAAAATAATTGATGGCAACAGCGAAATAAATGTTGCAAGAGTAAAAGCAACTTGCTGCGAATCCGATACAACGGAGATAAAAATACCAAGTGCTGTGGATGTAAACAGAAACAACAATGTTGTCAATAGCAATTGGGTGTAACTTCCTTTAATCTCAACACCAAACAAAAAATAACTCGCAATTAAAATTAAAGCGGCATTTATCAAAGCGATTGTAAGATAAGGGACTACTTTACCAAGTAATAATTCAAATGAAGAAAGAGGAGAAACATTTAGCTGTTCCTGAGTACCGCGTTCTTTTTCTCTTACGAGGGAAAGAGAAACTGAAATGACTGCTGTGATAATCAATATCATGGCAATCAGTCCCGGTACAAGAAATTTTGTTGTTTGAAGCGACGGATTATACCAGAAAACTGCTTCAAGACTTATTGGCTGATATGAGTTTGATCCATTACGTGCAAGAATTTTTTGTGAGATTCTATTGCTGAAAGAAAACGTTGCGCTGTTAACATAGTTCTGAATTATCGAAGCAGTGTTCCCATCAACTCCATCTATCAGATATTGAATTGAAACATCCTTTGATGAATTTATTTTCTTTGAAAAATCCTTCGGAATAATTATTACTACTTGTGATATTTTATCATCAAGATATTTATCGGCATCCTGATAGCGATTAAGATATGCAACTACTTTAAAGTAACCGGAGCTTTGCAGCGAATTAATAATTTCTCTGCTTATATCAGATTTATCCTGATCGTAAACCGCGAGGTTTATATTTTTTACATCAAAATTAATTGCATATCCAAACATTATTAAAAGCAGCACAGGGAATGAGAAAATCACAAACAACATCCGATGATCTCTTTTCAACTGCCTTACTTCTTTTTTTACTACGGCGGTAAACTTTTTGAACATTATTTATTTTCTTTTTTATCTACTAACTTTATAAAAACATCTTCCAGTGTCGGAGAAATCTCTTCAACTCTTAAAACTGTAATTGAATTATTATTTAAAGTTTGTTTAATCTGTTCTGCACTTTTATAAAGATCGTTAACAATTATATGGATGTTGTTTCCGAATATTGAAGTCTCTTCAACAAAATTTTCTTTAGCAAGAATTTCAAGTGCGCCAATAATATTTGTGCACTCAACTTCTAAAATTTTATTTTTTATATAGTTTGTTTTTAATTCTTTAGGATTGCCTTCTGCGATAAGCCTGCCGGAATCAATTAGAATTATATTATTACAGAACTCAGCTTCTTCAAGATAATGTGTGGTTACAAAAACCGTAGTTCCATCTGAAGAAAGATTATTGATCAATTCCCAAAAATTTCTTCGCGAAATAGGATCGACTCCGCTTGTTGGTTCATCAAGAAAAACTATTTCTGGTTTGTGGATTACTGCTGTTCCAAGTGCTAGTCTTTGCTTTATTCCACCGGGTAAAGAATCTGTTAATAATTTTTCCTTACCTGTAAGATCGGCAATTGACAAGACCCATTTTTTTCTTTCTTCAAGTTTGCTGTTGCTTAATCCATAAATGCCGCCAAAAAAATTAATGTTTTCTTCAACTGTCAGATCATTATAGAGAGAAAATTTTTGAGACATATAGCCGATAGTTTGTTTTACTTGCTCGGGTTGATTTTTAATACTTGATCCGCCTACAATAGCATCACCCGAAGTTGGTGAAATAATTCCGCATAACATTCTAATAGTTGTTGATTTACCGGCTCCATTTGCTCCTAAAAACCCAAACACCTCACCTTTTTCAACAGTAAACGAGATGTTATCCACCGAAATAAAATCACCGAATTTTTTTGTAAGATTATTTACTTCAATACTATTCATAAAATTTGATTTTAGTAAATCTTTCTTCCAACTGCGTTATTCAATTTAGCTTTTGATATTTGAAAACTTACCAAAGCAGAAGTTAAATTAGTTTCTGCTTCCAGCAAATAAGCTTGTGCATCAATTAAATCAGAACTGCTTGCAAGTTGTTGATCATATTTATCAACTGTTAATCTGTAATTTTCACTGGCTTGCTCAACACTTTTATTGGCAACTTCAACTTTTTTTAATGCTTTATTATAGTTCAAGAATTCTTTTATCACCTCGGTTTCGATTACATCTTTAAGCTGTGCAAGTGAGGTCTCTGCCTGAAGTTTTAATTCGGTTGCCTGAGTAGATTGCGCTGAAGTATAACCCCAATTCCATAAATCCCAATTTAAGGAAACACCAACATCCCAGGTATCTTTAAACTCGTCTTTAGCAGGCATAATCCTTTGATTAGGTTTGTTGTAATAAAGATTTCCAAACAAATAAATAGATGGAAACCACCCGGCATTTGCGGCAGAAATTGATTCATCACTTGCAAGAACTTTACTCTCAAGTGATTTTATTTCCTTACGATTATTTTTTGCTTCAACTATTAAATTTTGCACATCAAAATTCTCGGGAGCAGGATTGATAGAATCAACACTTATTTGTGTTTCAGCATTTAAATCAAATCCTATAATTCTATTAAAATTAATTCTTGCAAGGTCGCGGTTATTTTCTGCTTCGATTAATTTTAATTCAATATTAGAATTTTGAACCTCAAGTTTCAAAACATCATTCATTGTAGCTAAACCATTATCCAAAAAATTCTTAGTATCGGCAAGATGTTTCTCGGCGCTAACAAGCTGCTCCTTAATTAATCCGACAACCTTTTCTGAGTTATAAAAATTCCAGAAAGCTTCGTTAATCTGAACTGCATAATCATTTGTGGCTGCATCAAATTCCAGCTCACTTGCATTATAATTATATTCGGCGGCACTTTTTAATGATCCCAAACGGAAGCCCGTAAAAAGAGGTTGTTGCAATGAAAGTTTTAGATTATAATTATCAAGAATTACATCTTGTATCTTAATTGGCATTGGGGCAAATGGAACTACAACTTCAAATGGCGGAACATCACTTAATCTTGCGTAAGATGCGGAAAATTTTAATTGCGGTAACATTTGCGATGTGGTTTCACTTATCTTTGCTGCAGCAAAACGGGTTTTGGATTTTGAGATAATTAATTCTTTACTGTTTTGAATTCCTATTCTTATACTTTCTTCAAGCGATAGAGTTTTGTTTTGTGCCGAAATAATTGTGGCAGCAAATAACAGAATTATAAATATGCGTTTCATTTCACTCCTTTTTGAACTAACTTATTATTACCCGAAGGGCTTGTTTTTATAAGATGAATAAAAACATTTTCCAGAGATGGCTGCATAACTTTACTGCTAAGGATTTTTATATTATTTGCACTCAGTAATTTTTCAATCGCTGGAAATTCAACATCATAATTATTTATCATAACATTTATACGATCTCCAAATATTTGCGATTCAATTCCGCCAGTTGATAGTATTTTATATGATAATCTGATATCGTCACTTATAATTTCCAATGTTTTTTTGTTTGTTGAATCCTTTATTTTTTTTGGTGTATCAATACTTATAATCTCACCATTATGCATCAGTGCAACGCGATTACATCTTTCTGCTTCATCCAAATAAGGTGTGGTCATAAATATTGTAATGCCCTCCCGCTGAAGATCGGAAAGAATTTTCCAAAAGTCTCTGCGTGACACGGGATCAACACCTGTCGTGGGTTCATCAAGAAAAAGTATTTTAGGTTTATGAATTAAACTGCAGGCGAGTGCAAGTTTTTGCTTCATCCCGCCGGAAAGATTTTCTGCTAATCTATTTTTAAAAGGAGTCAATCGTGTAAATGCAAGAAGTTCATCCCTTCTGGTCTTTAAATTTGTTACACCATGAATGTCAGCAAAAAATTCAATATTCTCATCTACAGTTAAATCGTTATAAAGACTAAATCGTTGTGAAAGATATCCAATATTATTTTGAACCTCTTTACGATTTTTTGTTACATCCATATTTAAAATATTAACAATGCCAAAATCAGGATTCAAAAGTCCGCACATAATTCTGATAGTTGTTGTTTTTCCTGCACCATCGGGACCAACAAGACCAAACATTTCGCCCTTTGCAACTGAATAAGAAACATTATTAACTGCAATAATTTCCCCGTAAGATTTTTTGATGTTTTCTATTTTAATTACTTCGTTCATTTTTTAATCTTACAGTTTTGTAATTATAGAAGCATCAGCCGGCATACCGGTTTTTAATTCATAGTTTGGATTATCAATTCTTACTTTAACGGCAAAGACAAGTTTAGTCCTTTCCTCTTTTGTCTGAATATTCTTGGGAGTAAACTCGGCTTCGGGAGAAATATAAATTACTTTACCTTTATAAATTTTATCAGGATAAGTATCAACTTTAACATCAACTGGTTGATCAAGTTTAACTTTGCCCAATTCAGTTTCAGAAATATAGATTATCAAATCAACAGATCTTAAATCGGAAACCTTAAATAGTGAAGTCATCGGTCCTGCTGTTTCACCTGCTTCAATAAATTTTTTAACTATAACTCCGTTTATTGGCGATGTAATAAAACAATCGTTTAAACTCTTCTTTAAAATATCTGCTGTAGATTTAAGCCGATTAACATTCGCTTCTGCTTGTTTAAGCTCTTCGGGTCTTGCAAGGTTTTTTATTTTTGTTAGATTTTCTTTAGCTGAATTAAATTGTGCCAGAGTAATTTCATATCTTGCAACGGCATCATCCAATTGTTTTTTAGTTATAGATTTGGATTGATAAAGATTTTCAAATCGTTGTTTATCTTGTTCCGCTGTTTTAAAATTTATCTCAGCTTGCTTCAAAATTTCTTCCGCTTGTTTTATATCTTCTTTACGCGCCCCTGATTTTAAAAGCTGAAACTGCGCCTCTGTAGCGGTTAGGGAAGACTCTGCTTCTCTTAATTTTAATTCATAAGTTAATGGATCAATGATCATCACCGTATCACCGGAATTTATTTGTTGTCCTTCCTCTTTTAAAATTTTAAGAACCTTTCCGCTAACCTGTGAGCTTACAATAACGTCAGTTGTTTCTATATTCCCGGATGCTTCTATTGCGTTTCTATTATTTCCATTTCCGCAAGAAAAAAACGTGAAAGAAATTACGACTAAAAAAAATGCAAGTTTTAATTTCATTTTATTACCTTAGAAAATATTTTGTCAAATTGTTTTTTACCTTTTGAAGTTAAAATTCCGTTAAACAGAATTTCAAATGTGTGACGGAATGCTTCTTTATAATTTAATTTTTGATAGAAAAGAAAATCCGGATTAACCACGGAGCGAATTGAATTAACGAAAAGATGAATAATAAGCTCAGCAGGTTTATCTATTATCATTCCTTCCTTTTGTCCTTGTTTAATTATGCTGCCAAGCACAAAATAAGCTCGCTGAGTTCTGAACTCGTCAATCTTTTTCCACAAATCAGGCATGTGTATTTGAATATCCTTCAACCAGTTCTCAGAAAATTTTAAAATCACACTGCCCATAACATCAAACATCATAAGAGCTTTTGTAAGTGATTCCGTATTTGTACTGATAACGCTTTCAATCTTATCCTTCACTTCATTCATAAGATTATTTGTTACTGCTTCTACTAAATCATCTTTGCTTGCAAAATATTTATAAATTGTTTTTTTACTAATCCGTAATTCAGAAGCTATCTGATCAACGGTTACGTAATAAAATCCATCCCTGAAAAATCTGGATGAACAATATTCAATAATCTTATCCTTCTCGGGGGGCAATTCAACTATTTCTTTTTTGTTTAATTTAACCATCAGAAACTATTTCCGTTTTTATAGTTTCCAAAATAAACCAAATAATTTGTCTTGTCAAGGGATGTAGTAATTAATTATCTCTAATATATTTTTTATCACATACTTGAAGATTGAGAATATTATTATAAAATTATGTCACAACTAATTAACCATTGAGGGCAATAATGAAATCCTTAACCTTTACAGCGATAGTATTTTTCATTTTTACAACAGTTCAATTCTCCCAGGTTCAAATAGAAAATGACATTGAATCGGCACTTGTAAACGCCAAAAAAGGCATCTATTGGGCATTATCCAACATCCCGATTAAGAAAACAAAGTTAGAAAAATCAATAATTAGTGATGACAAACTAATTTCACGGGTTAAAGTAGCAAAGGAATTAAACGGAATTAGACTGGAGTCCACAGGATATTTTCAGACTAATGAGGTAACAATTGTTCTTTACCGATCCAGAGAAAGCTTACTTAAAGACGGTTACATCAAAAAAAGCGATTTGGAAACTTATTCAGAAGAAGAATAAAACCATTTTTATTTGGTGGTTCTACTTGACTTAATTAAATATTTTTCGTAATTCTGTAACAGTTATTACAACAACTAATCATTTTGTAATTTGAGTTACAGATGGATAATCAAAGATTAATAGATCTTTTCCTCGAAGTTGCCAGAATAAATGCGCTTTCCGGCAACGAAAAACCCCTGGTTGATTTCATAAAATCATTCCTCTCAAAGTATAATTACACAGTTCGTGAAGATGAGGCTGCAAAATTTACTAATAGCAATACAGGAAATTTGATTTGTAAAATTGGAAACGGCGGCGATTTTATTTTAACTTCACACATGGATACTGCACGACCGACAGAAAATCTTAAACCAATTATAAAAGAAGATCGAATAGTTTCATCAGGCGATACAGTGCTTGGTGTAGATAATCGAGCAGGTGTTGCAGTATTACTTTTTACTTTAGAAAATATTGCAAAAGAAAAAATTCCTGTAAAAGATTTTACTGTAGCATTTACCACTTGCGAAGAAACAACATTGTTGGGTTCAAAAAATCTTGGAGTGAACGGTGAAATAAAAAAAGGGTTTATCTTCGATTCGGGATATCGCCCGGGGAATTTTATCTATTCAGCCTGCGGAGCAATTGGATTAAAAATAAAAATAATCGGCAAAGCTTCACACTCCGGAATATCGCCTGAAAAAGGAATCAACTCCATGATAGCTGCTGCAAAAGCGATTAGCAGACTTCCGCTCGGCAGGATAGATGAAGAAACCACAATGAATATCGGCTTGTTAAAAAGCGGCTCTGCTGTAAATGTTATCCCGGAATTAACTGAGCTTGAAGGTGAAGTTCGATCGTTCAATTTGAAAAAAGCGGAAAATTATTTCGATCAGCTTGTTTCAATATTTAAAGAAGAATCCGAAAAGGTTGGGGCAAGATTTGAAGTTGATTATTTCTGGGATTTTATGCCTTACACAATTCCTGAAACATCCCCCGTATTTCAAGAGATTGTTCGTGTAATTAAAAAAGTCGGACTAGAGCCAATCCCCAAAATTTCTCTCGGCGGCAGTGATGCTAACTCTTTAAATGGAAGGGGTATCGAATCAGTTAATCTTGGCATCGGCGCACAGAATCCTCATTCGAATGAAGAATTTATTTTTATAGAAGATTTAATTAAATCGGCTGAGATAGCACTCGAACTTGTAAAAAAGGATTAATCATAATGAAAAAATTATTCTACTCAATTATTATTTTAATTTTTGTTTTCTTTCAGCAAAACTTCTCGCAGACAAAAGGGCACTTATTAATTATTGGCGGAGTTCAAATTCCTGAAATTGAAAAAAAGTTTGTTGAACTTGCTGGTGGACCTGATGCAAGAATAATTATCATTCCAAATGCCGGCTCGGAACCAAAACTAAACAGCGAAATAGAACAAAAGACTTTTAACAGTTTGGGAGCCAAAGCCGATTACATTTTATTCACCCGCGAGACAGCGGATGATGAAGCTAACTTAAAAAAAATGGAATGGGCTAATGCAGTATTCTTTACCGGTGGCGATCAAACTGATTTAACAAGAGATATGCTTGGGACAAAACTTCTTCAAAAAGTTTTTGAGATTTATAATAATGGCGGAACCGTTGGTGGTACAAGTGCCGGTGCAGCAGTAATGAGCGAAGTTATGATTACCGGAAATGAGTTGATTAATAAAGATTCATCAAAATCATTTGTTACGATTGAAAAAGGAAATGTTGAAACCAAGAAGGGTTTTGGATTTTTAAAAACAGTAATCATTGACCAGCATTTTCTTAAGCGCAAAAGGCACAACAGAACTATCTCTGCTTTAATCGAACATCCAAATTTGCTTGGAGTAGCCATAGATGAATCCACTTCAATTATTGTTAATCCTGATGATACATTTGAAGTATTCGGTAATAATCAGGTTTTAGTTTACGATCCAACTAATGCAAAAAATATTCGTGAAGACAAAAAAGGAAATCTTGGAATAAGCAATATGAAGCTTCATGTTTTAATCAGCGGTGATAAGTTTAATCTTAAAACTAAAGAAGTAATTGAATGAGCAACAGGAAAAATTTTAAGTTTAAAGTTCCAAACACTTACTTATTAATTTTTTCTTTGTTAGTATTAATTGCCGGACTAACATGGATTATTCCGGGCGGCAGTTATGAGCGTGCAGTGATTGATGGAAAAGAAGTTGTTGTTCAAAATTCTTTTAAATATGTAGATAGTAATCCACAAGGATTATTTGCGTTGTTCATTGCACCTCTAAAAGGTTTTGTTGAAGCGGCAATGATAATTGGTTTCGTGCTAATTGTTGGAGGAGCATTCAATGTGCTTGCAAAAACAGATGCGATAAACTCCTTGATTAACAAACTTGCAAAAGCACACAAAAGCTCGGCGACACTTCGTACATTTTTTATTCCCGTCTTGATTTTAATGTTCTCACTCGGCGGTGCAACATTCGGAATGAATGAAGAAATAATTCCATTTGTTCTGATCATCGTCCCAATTTGTTTGGCGCTTGGTTATGATTCGATTGTTGGAGTCGCAATTCCACTTGTTGGCGCACACGTTGGATTTGCAAGTGCATTTCTAAATCCATTTAATGTTGGCATCGCACAAGGCATTGCAGAGGTTCCTTTGTTTTCAGGAATTGGGTATCGCATTATCTGTTGGGCAATCTCAACAACTGCCGCAATTTTCTTTTTACTTTATTATGTAAAAAGACTATCGAAAAAACCTGAAATCAGTCCAACTTTTGCTGAGGATAACGAGCGTAGAAAGAACGAACATTTTGATCAAATTTATAATAACGAAAATCATTTTTCATTAAAACATAAGTTAGTTCTTTTAACTTTTGTACTTTCATTGGTAATGCTCGTTGTTGGTGTGGTTGAACTGGGATGGTATATTCAGGAAATTGCCGGAATGTTTTTTATTATGGGAATTTTAGTTGGAATTATAGGTGGATTGAGCAGCGATGTTTTAATAAAAAGTTTTATTGATGGTGCAAAAGATTTAGTCGGTACGGCACTAATTATAGCTCTCGCAAGAGCAACACTCGTTATTTCGAGAGACGGACATATTATTGATACAGTGCTTTACGGACTATCGCCGTACATTCAATCTTCTTCTCCGATTTTTGCATCACAAAAAATGTTTGCTGTGCAGGCAGTAATTAATTTTTTTGTTCATTCGGGAAGCGGACAGGCAGCATTGACAATGCCGATAATGTCGCCGCTTGCTGATTTGGCTGGAGTATCAAGACAAACAGCGATACTTGCATTTCAATTTGGTGAGTACACAAATATTATCATTCCAACTTCTGCAGTAACGATGGGTGCGTTATCAATGGCAAAAGTGCCGTGGGAAAAATGGGCAAAGTGGGTACTGCCGTTAATGTTAATTCTATTTATATTAGGATTAGTTTTACTTATTCCGCCAAATCTGATAGGTTGGCATTGAAGTTTTTAACTAATTAACTGTTCATTCATTATATAGAGGTACATCATGAAAAACTATACATTTGCTCTTTCTGTTTCAGTGTTTTTGCTAGGATTTTTCGTTGATACTGCTTTTTCACAAGCAGTTCTTTATAATACTGGCAAAATGCAAGTCCGTGTTGACCCTTACGGTGCTATGAGAATTTGGACAATAGAAGGTACCGACACTGTACAACATCTCAATCGTGTTAATGCACTTGTTGCTGGAAACACTAACCAGGTTTTGGATTATTGGAATGATGTTGATGTTGAAGTGTCCAATACTCTTGTTGCCAGCCCCACTTTAAGTGATTATGAAGTATCCGGTACGTATAATAATACTTATTCAGGTTTACCTCCGAATGTTTTAGTTGCTCAGAACGTTTATGGTTGGCAGAATGGTAACTATGCCTTAGTAAAAATGGTAGTAACTAATTTGGAAACTGCAGCTCTTCCGACCATTGTTGGTTTGGATATTGTCCAATATGTCGACTTTACCTGGGAAAATGATCATGTGTTTTATGATGCAGTGAACCAAATGTTAGTGCAATATGAATCTCATTATGTAGGTATTAAATATTTATCTGAACCAACTACTTCCGCCCAAGTTTTAGTATGGTATGATGGATATTCAAGTAATGATACTCTAACTTATTCCTATTTAACAGCCGGAACTTTTGATACCGATACTCTAATTACTACTCCTGATGGCGCAGTATCATTTATGGCAGGGCAAACTCAAACATTACAACCACAACAATCACGAACAGTTTATATCGCCATTGCAGCTGGAACTAACAAAACAGATATGTTAGCTAATATGCAAGCGGCTCAACAAAAATATAGTTCCATAACTGCGGTTGCAGATAAACAACCTTTGCCTACATCTTTTTCTTTAGATCAGAATTATCCAAATCCATTTAATCCATCAACAAAAATATCATATCAGTTACCTCAAAGTGGATTTGTAACTTTAAAAGTTTACAATGCTATTGGTAAAGAAGTTGCAACTTTAGTGAATGAGGAAAAATCTGCTGGTAGATATGAAATTAATTTTGATGCAGCGGGATTAACTAGCGGCGTATACTTCTATAAGATAACAACCAATAATTTCACTCAAACAAATAAAATGTTATTAATCAAATAACTTTCAAAGAAAGGGTGCGCTATGAAAAACATTTATAGTTTTCTGGTTCTTTTCCTAATCTCGATTCTTTTGTTGGGGAGTGACATTACAGCACAAAGTTTTTATACTGGTGCTATAGGTGTAACACAAAGTAATGGCGGTAGAACCAGGGTATTCTCAAATAATTTAACTACCCGGGAGTTAGAAAGAGTTTCATTACTTGTTGGGGTTTCTTCAGAAGCAGTTTTTGATTATAATCAGGATCAGGATGTGCAAGTCCCTGCTGCAACAGTTACCTCTCCATTATTAAGTGATTTCGAAGTTACAAGTACCATAAATAATAGCTATTCAAACCTTCCACCAAATGTTTCCGCAAGCTTAAATATTTATGGATGGAATAATGAAGCTTACATCGTTGTAAAAACAGTTGTAACAAATAATGAAACTTCAGCAATCAACGCTGTACTCGGTTTAGAAGTTTTACCAAGGATAGATGGAACTTACGATCAGGATACACTTCAATGGGATGCTAGTTCTCAAACATTTTTAATCAACCAAAGCAAATTTGTAGGAATAAAATTTTTCTATGGTGTTCAAACATCATTAAAATTAATTCCTTGGGTTAGTGGCTATGGAACAGATGCTTTCTTCTATAGTGCATTAACTCAAAATTCATTCGATGCTCCATTAGAAAATTCAACTGTTGATGGAACCGTTGCTGTTATGGGTCAAGCTCCCGTAACAATCCAGCCAGGTGCAACCGCAGATTTTTATTATGGAATAGCAATCGGCAGTAATAAGGCTACTTGCTTAACAAATATGTCCGCGGCTGAAAATAAATTTAATACTACTGTTCCAGTGGAATTAACTTCGTTTACTGCAGTATCAAACGGTAATAAAGTTACTCTTAACTGGTCAACAGCAACCGAAACAAATAATCAAGGATTCGAAATTCAGAGAAATCAAAATGGTAACTGGACTTCTATAGCATTTAAGAATGGAGCTGGAACTACAACCAATGCCCAAAGTTATTCCTTTGTTGATGATTTAATTTCTGTAAAGCACGGAAAGGTTTCTTATAGATTGAAGCAAATTGATTTTAATGGTGCATCTAAATATTCACAGGTTGTAGAAGTTGAATTAAACTCGATGCCTCTCTCTTATTCTTTAGATCAGAATTACCCAAATCCGTTTAATCCATCAACAAAAATATCTTATCAATTACCTCAGAGTGGATTTGTATCCTTAAAGGTTTACAATGCAATAGGTAAAGAAGTTGCAACCTTAGTGAATGAGGAAAAATCTGCTGGTAATTATGAGATAAATTTTAGCGCCAATGGATTATCCAGTGGAATATATTTCTACACAATTCAGTCAGGCTCATTTACACAGACCAAAAAAATGATTTTAATGAAATAATTTAATGGAGAAAGAGATTCGGTTAGTTCCGAATCTCTTTTTAATTATGGTTCGCTATAAAGAAATTAAAGAAAAAATTCAAAATAGATTTGAAACACTTCCGCGAAATCAAAAAAAGGTTGCTGATTATATTGTTAATAATTTTGATAAGATATCCTTTCTGAATGTACACGATATCTCTTCAGCAACAGGTGCAAGTGTAGCTTCAGTTGTTCGGTTTGCTCAAAGTATCGGATTTACGGGCTTTAGTGAACTTAAAGATGCAATTGCTGATTCCCTTCAAAATCATTTAACAAATTTTCAAACTTTTCCTTTATTTGATAAGAAAAAAATTGATGGAGATATTCTTGCTTCAGTAGCAAATCTTGATATAAAAAATATTAATGAGACACTTGCAATTATTGAGAGGGAGATATTTGATAAATCAATTGATTTAATTTTAAAATCTCATCGTATCTTTACTGCGGGATTAGGAATTTCATATCTCTTATCAGAAATTTTAGCATATCAGTTAACTCAAGTAGGCAAAGACGCGTCAGTTTTTAAGCATACACATACACTGTTTCATGAACAAATACTTTATATGAATAAAAATGATTTACTTATAACTTTTTCATTTCCACCTTATTCTAAAGAAACAGTCGAAGCTGCTAAATATGCACACGATCGTGGAATAAAAATAATCTCAGTTACAAACAAAGCAACTTCCCCAATATCATTCTATTCCAACGAGGTTCTCATTGTAAAAAGTGAAAACATGCTTTTTACTAATTCATTTGCAGCAATTTCAGTTATTATTAATGCTATCGCAACAGCTTGTGCATTAAAAAATAAATCTAAAGCAAAAAAGGTACTTAATGATAGCGGGGAGATTATGATTGATCAGGATCAGATTATTCAGTAGTTCTATTGAAATCTATTGCAAGTTAAATTTTGGAGTTCTTTATGAGAAAGATTTTTATACTATTTTTTCTATCTCAAATATTAATTTATGCCGGTACTACAGGAAAGCTTTCCGGTAAAATTAAAGATACTCAAACAGGAGAGCCATTAATCGGTGCCAATGTTGTAATTGAAGGAACAAATTTTGGCGCCGCTACCAATGTTAATGGCGAGTATGTGATTCTCAATATCCCTCCAGGAAAGTATAATGTTAAGTTCAGTTTTATTGGATATGAATCCTTACTGATGCAGGATGTAGTAATAACTGTAGATCAAACCACCGTACTATCTGTTTCACTAAACTCTCAAACAATACAGGTTGGTGAGGTTATTGTTACTGCCAGAACACCACTTATTCAAAAAGATGTTACCAGCAGCATCGCAGTTATAACAAGAGAACAGATAGAGGCACTGCCAGTATCTACATTTACTGAATTACTTTCATTACAAGCCGGAGTTACAGGCAGCGGTTCTAATTTGCACGTTCGTGGCGGCAGAGCTAATGAAGTTGCATATATGATTGATGGCACTCTTGTCGTTGATCCATTACTTGGTGGTCTTGCCACTGATATTAATAATGATGCTATTCAGGAAATGAGTTTACTTAGCGGTACTTTTAATGCGGAATATGGAAATTCATTAAGCGGTGTTGTGAATATAGTTACAAGAGATGGTGGTGATAAATTCTCTGCAAAACTAGAAGCAAGAACTTCTGAATTTGGTTTTGACAGGTATTCATCTTTGCATCAGGATAGAGTTAATGGAAGTATTAGCGGGCCGATCTTAAATTCTGAATATAATTATTTTATTTCTGGCGAAGTTGATAAAGCCGGAAGTTATTTGCCTTTTGGATATTATAACAATAAATCATTTTTTAGCAAACTTTCAAGTACATCAATTCCGTTAGTAAAAATCGCAATTTCTAACAGAGGAAGTATTGGTAGAAAACAAAACTATAATCACTCATACAAATACATTCCTGAACAATATCTTAGACAAAGAACTGATAGCTGGCAAAGTGCGCTTAATTTTACACATACAGTTGCAAATAATTTTTTCTATGATGTTAAAGCTTCTTATTTTAATCAGGGATATTATTCAGGCATTGATAAAGATACATCGCAATATCTCTCATCAAGCCAAACTGTTTATTTTGATGAGTTAGGAAATGGATTTGAATTCTATAAGATTTCTGATCCACCTGAATTACTTGACAGCAGAACTGTAACGGCAGATATCAAAGCTGATGCAGTCTGGCAAATGGGTTCAATGAATGAAGTTAAGTTTGGGGCTTCATACAAAAAGCATTGGTTAAAACTGTATAATATTTATGATCCCAAAAGAAACTTTCCTTACATAGATGACTACAAAACAGAACCTTTCGAAGGCGCTGCTTATGTTCAGGATAAAATTGAACTGCCATATCTTGTAATAAATATTGGATTGCGATATGATTACATGAATGCAAATGTTGAGTTTAGAGAAAGGCCATTGGATCCGAACTCAATTATTAGAGTCAAATCAAGATCACAGTTATCGCCTCGCCTCGGAATTTCGCATCCTATATCTGATAGAACAAAACTTCATTTCTCTTACGGACATTTTTTCCAGAATCCGGATTTTCAAAGATTGTTTGAGAATAATCAATATGATCTTAATGTAAGGGAACCTCTTTTTGGGCAGCCCAATTTAGATGCTGAAAGAACAATTTCATACGAAGTTGGCATCGCACATCAATTCTCTGATAATGTAGCAATGAATCTTACTGCAAACTATAGAGATATAACCGGTCTAATCGGAACACGTTATTATTTTCCATTTGTTGATGGAAGATATACTGGTTATACACTTTACGTAAATGAAGATTATGCCTATAGCAAAGGATTCGAATTAACGATTGATGTTAGACCCACAAAATATTTTTCTGGTGGATTGACTTATACATATTCGGTTACAAAAGGAAGTGCTTCTTCTGAAACTGAACAATATCCCGGCACTCAGGAATCCACTCAACTTTATTATGTTAATTGGGATAGAACACATGTATTTAATGCAAGCGGAACTTATACCATTCCCAAAGGAGAAGGTCCCCAAATATTTGGTGAAACCCTTTTCGAAAATATGGACTTTAGTTTGATTATCAGAGCAAGTTCAGGTACACCATATACTCCAAGTGGTAGAGACATAGGATTTGTTGAAAAGAATTCTTTAAGATTACCCGGTATTTATAATATAGATTTTATGTTCGGGAAAGAGTTTGAAATATTTCCCAAAACAAGATTAAGATTATTTGCGGAAATTTTAAATTTAACAGATCATCGTAATGTATTATATGTATATGGCGATACCGGAGAACCGGATTATACTTTTGAAGGTAATCATTCCTTAGAATATATGCGTGATCCATCTAATTTTGGGCCACCACGTACTGTAAGAATCGGATTTACAATGAGATTTAATTAATAATTGTATAAGGCACAATAATGAGAAAAGTTTTACAATTTCAGATCATCGTTATTTCGATCATAATTTCCTCATTGGCTTTTGCGCAAAACGGCAAAAAAGATTTTTATGATAAAGAGCCGTTAGCAAAAACTTCACGGATTCAAGATCGGGCAGGCGGTACACACAATGCAAGCAACATCGGATTATTCTTCGAAAATCGGGGTAAACTATATCCGAGAAGAGTTACTCAAGGTCCATCTGGTGAGTTCCCAATAAATAGTGGAAAACATTATATCTACAGAGTTAATCAGATGGTAGGAATACCTGGAAATGTGGTTCAATCAAGATTTACTACAAATGAAGAATGGGAAGCTGCTTATGGATATCATAACAGCGATACAGCAAGAATTGCTTTTAGCGATGATCCAAATTCCTGGCATCCAACACGTGGCTGGCCAGTAAAAGATGCAAATGGTAATAATTTATTTTTATCAGATCAGGATAGTTATTGTGTTTATAATGACAGTAATAACACTATAAAAATTATCGGTTTACAATTAGCCCAAATTGGTTATGCCTTTGGGACAAACTTTGCAAAAAATATTTTGTTCTTCAAATATGAGTTAACAAATCATGGTCCACAGGATCTCACCAGAGTTTATTTTAGTCTGCATAATGATATAGATGTTGGTAATATAAGTGGTGGTATTCCTGAATATGCGGATGATAGAATCGGTTTTATCAAAGAGCGAAATCTGGTTTACTTTTATGATGATGGAGTTTCATCAGAATGGCCTGGTGGTAAAACCGGCTTCTTTGGTGTAATTTTTTTAAAGACTCCTAAAGTTAATGGAGTTGAACTTGGAGTAACTGATATGCATTATATGTTGTATGATGATGATGAAATATCAGATATTGACTCTATTCAATATGGATTTATGTCTTCAAGTCCAATTCTGTATAACTCTTCATTAGGGAGTAAATATTTTCACGTAAGTAACAGCTCAAATATTCATTATGATGATCCAGCAAAAATTCCGCCGTCTGGGCTTGATATTCTTGCGAATCTTTCATCTGGTCCATACACACTTAATCGGACTGATACCCTTACATTTTATACAGCTTTTGTAGCAGGAGAAACTTTTGACGAAATGTTAAATGCAGCAACAGTAGCTCAAAACGCAGTTAATGCAAATTTTAATCTACCAAAACCTCCTACTCGTCCAAAACTTTTCTCGTCTGCTGGTGATTTTAAGGCAACACTTTATTGGGATGATAAAGCTGAGCTAAGTTATGATGAATTTTCCGGTTATGATTTTGAAGGTTACCGATTATATCGAAGTAATGATAAAGGAATCACATGGAATAAAATTGCAGATTTTGATATGATAGATTCACAGGGAAAAAATACTGGTTTGCAGTATAGCTATGTTGACACTACAGTTATAAACGGTTTTGAATATTGGTATTCAATAACAGCATATGATAAAGGTGGGGAAACTATAGAAAGTCTGGAGAGCCCAATTGGGAACACTCTCGAAGCAGTAAATACAGTATCAGTTACCCCGCGTTCAGATGCAATAGGCAGAGATCCTGTAAAAGTTGAGGATGCAAAAAATCTTAACACTGGTAAGTCTAATTATTCCATCCAGGCATCCGTAATTGATAATGAATCGTTAAAAGGGAATGAATACAAAACTACTTTTAGTTACACAGTTCGTAAAGAAAGCGGTGATCTTGCCACTAATGTTACAATTTCTATAACAGATTCTAATGCCACAAAACCATATAAGTATGCAATTGAATTTGTTTCTCCTACTTCTTTTGATTTGAAAAATGTTACACTAAATACAATTATAAGATCAGGTTATGGATATCCTACTGGAGGAAGAGATCTTACAATAACTGGTGATGGTCTTAGGATAAGTATGCGCGATACTGTTGGAACACCCACAGATTTAAGACCCGAGAAAGGGGATATCATTTCAATTAATTATGCAGTTAATGTTTTCAAAAACAATCAAACTTTTGTAATTAAAAATCGGCCTTTCCTGGTCGATCAAATTCAAACGACGGATGATGGAGTGTCTTTTAAATTAGTTCCTCCTGAAATTATTAAAAATGTTTCAAGAATTGGTGGTGCTGATAACGTTGAGATGAACTTTAAAGTATTATATCCTGATTCAGTATTTGAAAAATTATATATCGCATCTATCGAAGGAAATGGAATAAAAAATAGTAAAGGATTTGTTGTTCTAACTGTAAGTGGGACTAAAATCGTTAACGATACTATCTATTCATCGGGTACTTTTTATTTTGATGGAATTCAAGGAGAAGTAATATTCCCAACAAACTCTCCACCAAACGCTGGAAATAAGTTTTCTATAGAAACAGTATTGCCTGTAAAACCAAACATAAAAGATTCTTACGCCTTCAAAATAAAGGGTTCCCAGATTTACCCTGAGAAAGTTACCAGTGAATTAAATAAAATAAGAGTTGTTCCAAATCCATATATTGTTTCTTCTCTATACGAACCAGAATTTGGTGAGCTTAGAAGAGAACCACTAAGACAGATTCAGTTTGTAAATCTACCGCCAGAATGTACAATTTATATTTTTACAATTGATGCTGATTTGATTAAAACTATTTATCACAATGCAACAAACGGAACAGAAGTGTGGGATTTGAGAGCGGAAGGCGGAAGAGAGCTGGCTCCGGGAATTTATATATATGTTGTAAAAACTAAAGACTCAGAGTACAAAGAACGATTTGCAATCATCAAATAAGCCGAATCAGGAGTTTATATGAAAAAAATATTTATACTTTTGTTTGTAATCTTAAGCTTTAATTTATTATTTGCACAAAATCCAAATCTCGGAACATCAGGTGCACAGTTTTTGCAATTACCTGTCGGGGCAAGGTATGAAGCAATGGGTGGTGCTGCAGTAGGATTATCTGATGATGCTGCTGCCGTATTTTGGAATCCTGCTGGCATTGTTAAAGTTGGGAATGTGCAGGCTCATTTTTCCTATATGAATTGGTTTGATCTGTTTGATTTTAATGCTGCCTCAATTGTTTATAATGCCGGTGATATCGGTTCCTTTGCAGTTAGTATGGTAAATTTTACAACTGATCAAATGGAAATTACAACTGAACAACAACCCAATGGTACCGGAAGATATTTTGATGCAGGCGATGTTGCGTTAGGGGTTACATACGCTAAATATTTAACTGATAGGTTTAACGCAGGAATAACTATTAAATATGTCAACCAAAGAATATGGAATGAAACTGCTTCTGGTTTTGCTTTTGATATTGGAACACAATACAGACTCGATTTCCAAAATTTAACAATAGCAATGTCTATGACAAACTTTGGTGCTGATATGAGATACGAAGGACCTGATCTTGACTTTGTTTATAGAAAAGATAATAATTTCCCACTTAGCAGATTAACTCCCAGCAGTCTTAATACAAGCGATTATCCACTTCCACTAAATTTTCAAGTCGGGATAGCTTTTGATGTTTTTCAATATGACTTTGTGAGTATGAAAGGAGCAGTTGATGTTATGCATCCAAATGACAATAGAGAAAGAGCACAATTTGGCACAGAGATATCTTTTTTTGATAGATTCTTTATCCGTGCAGGTTATAAATATCATTACGACGACCAAAGTTTTGCTATGGGTGCCGGTGCAAATGTACCATTAGGCAGCACTGCTATTTATTTTGACTATGCATATTCATGGTATGATATTCTGCCCAGCGTTCATCGTATTTCTGTAAATTTAAGTTTTTAATTAATTCACACATAGATGAATAAATATCTCCAGCCGATTGTAATTAGTTTACTAATTGTAATCTCTATCAAACCATGTACAACTGCGGTTGTATCCGGCAAAGCAACAAATGATGGAAGACCACTCTTACTAAAAAATCGTGATGCTGATGCACTGCAAAATAAATTAGTCTATTTCTTCGATGGGAAGTTTAAGTTTATTGGTTTAGTAAACTCTGACGATAAAGACAATAAAGAAGTCTGGTGCGGATTTAATGAAGCTGGTTTTGCAATAATGAACTCAGCTTCATATAATCTTAAAATGAATGACACAACTAAACTTTCTGACAAAGAAGGAATTATAATGAGATTAGCATTGCAAAACTGCGCTACTCTTCAGGATTTTGAAAAGTTTTTAAATGAACTTCCAAAACCTCTTGGCGTTGAAGCAAACTTTGGTGTAATTGATGCAAACGGTGGTGCAGCATATTATGAGACAAATAATTTTTCTTTTGTAAAGTATGATGTTAATGATCCATCTGTTGCTCCTAATGGTTATCTGATCAGAACAAATTACTCGTTTGCCGGAGAAGAAAATAAGGGCTATGGTTATATCAGATATCAAACTGCATCTCAAATGTTTGAGAGTCAAATAAAAAATGGGAAAATTTCTTTTGAGTTTTTGATAAATGATGTTCCGCGTTGTCTAATTCACTCTTTTACAAAAACAGATCTCACAAAAAACCTTCCGGAAGAAAATTCTGATAATTATGTATTCTTTCGCGATTATATTCCCAGGCACTCAACTTCTGCTGCAATCGTTGTGCAGGGAGTCAAAGAAAATGAATTACCATCGCTTACAACTATGTGGACGATACTTGGTTTTCCATTAACATCAGTGATAATTCCCGTGTGGCTTCTTGAGGATGGAACAATGCCCAAAATTCTTCAAGCTGATGAAACAGGAAATGCTCCATTGTGTAATGCTGCTCTTCAATTAAAAGATAAAGTTTTCTCACCACAAAATGATGCAAGCGAAAATTATTTGAATTTATCTGCGCTGATGAATAAAGAAAATTCGGGAGTACGTCAAAAATTAATTCCAATTGAAGAAAAGATTCTCGCGAAAGCAAAAAATATTTTATCTGATTTTAGAAAAAATAGAATTGATAATTCAAAAGCAAAAGAATTTTATAATTGGATTGATAATGACGTTTATAATGAAATAAAATTAAAGTTTAAGTTGAATTGAAAATCAGACTAGTGAAAACCATATCAAAAATAATTCTTGCTCTAACTCTTAATCTTAATCTTTTTGCACAAGGATATGTTTGTGCAATTGGCGGTGGTTCGGAAAATTATAACGATTGGAGTGATGCTCCTTATAACTGGATTGTGCAGAAATCCGACAGCGGAAAGATTATAATCATTGATGTTGCTGATGCAACAAGCTGGCTTCCAAATTACTTTATGTCGCTTGGTGCTGATACTGCTTACAACAAAACTATCGCAACAACTTCTGCGGCTAATTTACAATCTACTTATGATGAACTGATTACGGCAAAAGCTATCTTCATTCGTGGCGGCGATCAGTGGGATTATATTCGTCTGTGGAAAGGAACCAAAGTTGATTCTGCAATTCAGTATGTGTTTAACAATGGCGGAGTAATTGCCGGAACGAGTGCCGGCGCTGCTGTGCTTGGCGATGTTGACTTTAGCGCACAAAATGGTTCTGCTTATCCGGATGAAGCTCTGCAAAATCCATTTTACAGTAGAATGAAATTTGAAAATAATTTTCTGAAGCTTGTGCCGAATGTTTTATTTGATACTCACTTTATCGAGCGTGGAAGGCACGGACGATTAATTGCAATGCTTTATAATCAATATTTTAATACTGGCAGAGATTTAATCGGTGTTGGTGTTGATGACAGAACTGCAATTTGTATTTCACCGGATGGAATTGGTGAAGTTATGGGTAGCGGTGCAGTTACAATTTTTTATAAAGATGATTTGACAAAATATTCAACTTTAACTTCTGGCAAGTACACTATTGAAAACTTAAAATCACATTTGCTCACTAAAGGTTGGAAGTATGATTTCATAAATAAGCAAATTGTTTTTATTCCCGCTTCAGCTAAAGATGTTGACACAAACAGAGCCTGGCAATTTCCTCTTACAGATTTTTACTTGACCGGCAGCAATAACATTTCTGCTCAGTTAAATACTAATCTTGCAAACTTTCTTTCTTCTGTTAACAGCAGTAATGTTGCAGTTATATCGCATCCGGGATTTAGTTCATCACTTTCTGCTATTACAAATTATTTAAGCACAAATAATTTTAATTACTCAGTAGTCAATGTCACTTCTTCTAATCTTAACTCTCAAAGCGAAGCTGATAAAATTAATTCGGCAACTTGCTTTGTGTTTGCTGGCGATTCGTTGAATGTTCTTTCTTATTTAAATCAATCTGGAAATATTCTGCCGGATGCATTTCAATCAGCAATTGCAGCATCAAAACCGATTTTCTTTTTTGGTAGTGCCGGAAAAATTTCGGGAGAGAAATATGTCGGCAATACAGACAGCGATGTATATGCCTCTTATCGCGGTAAAATGACTTTGAACAATGGATTAAATCTTTTTGGCGAACTCATTTTTCAGCCATTGATTTTTGATAACTCAGATTATTATGAAAACAGAATGAGTTCTGTTTTTTGGGGAATGATGAGAAACAGAAGTCGGATTGGAATTTATTTAAATGGCAACGATCGGATTAAAATTTCCGCAAGCGATAAAAGTGTAAGCGGCGCTGCATCAATTCCTTTTATAATTGTTGATGCACGATCAACAACAAAAGTAGATTCATCAACTTACAGAGCAAGCAGCAGCATTGATCCAAGACAAGTTGTTGCAATGAACAATGTTAGATTTTCTCTCACAAATTATCCTGATATAAAATACTTAATTCAGGAAGGAAGATTTGATAATCTTACTGAAGTTGAAAATGAAACTGATATAATTCATCCGAAAGATTTTGTTTTGTATCAAAATTATCCGAATCCGTTTAATGCAAGTACCAATATAAGTTGGCAGTCGCCAGTCGGCAGTCGGCAGGTTCTGAAAGTATATGATATACTTGGTAAAGAAATCACTACATTGGTTGATGAATACCGAGAGGCAGGAAGATATGAAGTAGAATTTAATTTAACTCAACTCTCTCAACCTGAGTTACCAAGCGGAATTTATTTCTACAGATTATCCACAGCAAATTATTCAGAAACAAAATCAATGGTGTTGTTGAAATAAATGTAGGGACATGGCAAGTCCTGTCCGAAATTCTTTTAAGATAAAAATATAATTTGTAGGGTCGGGGCTTGCCCCGACCGCAATATGCGATAAAATATTATTAGAATAACGGGAGAGGCAAGCCTCTCCCCTACAATAATATTCATATGAGTGAAGTTTGAATGATAAAATAATAATTAACAAACGAGAAGGGCGAGCCCTTCCCCTGCAAGACAGAATGAACAAAAAGAAAGATTATCCTGTTAGAAAACCAACAAGGTTGAAGGAATACGACTATTCAAACAACGGATATTATTTTATTACGCTTTGCGTGGACAATCACAAAATTGTTTTTGGAGATGTTGAAAATGAAAAAGTCAGTTTAAATAATTATGGGGAAGAGGTAAAAAATATTTTACTGAGTCTTCCCGAAAGATACAAATCAATAGAAATTGATTATTATGTTATAATGCCTAACCATATTCATTGTATCTTCATTCTTGATAATGGCACTGATAAAAAAATAAGTATTTCAAATGTTATAGGAGCATTCAAATCATTAACAACAATTTCACTTCATAAATTAGGTTTAGTCGATTTTAAGTGGCAAAGAAGTTTTTATGATAGAATTATTAGAGATGAAAAGGAGTTGTTTAACATAAGACAATATATTGATCAGAATCCATTGCGTTGGGATATTGAAAAAAATAATCCAGATAATTTAGAATTATAAAACTGTAGGGACAGGGCTTGCCCTGTCCGCCGTAATCAAAACAACGGGAGAGGCTAAAAATAAAATTGCAGGGTCGGGGCTTGCCCCGACCGAATTAATTGTTTTTTAATTTTGATTAAACATTCTAATGTAAATAATCACGGGAAGGGCAAGCCCTTCCCTACAGGACAATGTAAAAAAATAGGATTCATATAAATAATACTGTTGAAAACATTTGTAGATAAAAAAATCTCATCGATGTATATCTAGAAGATATTGTGGGAAAATTTGTCGATAAGAATAAATATCGTAGGGTCGGGGCTTGCCCCGACCGCTTAATTGGTTTATAATTCTACGAAAATATTTTCTTAATAACTAAAGTTTGAATGATATAACAATAATTAAAATAACGGAAGGGCAAGCCCTTCCCCTACCAAGGATAAAAATGAAACATATAATTATAATTTTTTTGTTGGTAATTGAAATAGCATTTGCTCAGCAAACTCCGTTAGAAAAATCTAACTTCACAAAACTTACTTCTCACTCAGAACTATTTGAATTTATCAGAGAAGTTGATTTAACTTCTGATTTGGTAAAAGCAGAGGTCTTAACCAAATCACCTGAAGG
Organism: Ignavibacteriaceae bacterium; assembly: GCA_036796535.1. Taxonomy (GTDB): domain Bacteria; phylum Bacteroidota; class Ignavibacteria; order Ignavibacteriales; family Ignavibacteriaceae; genus IGN3. The sequence goes on along the minus strand of DAIRCT010000034.1, from coordinate 3,174 downwards.
AAGAGAGCTATTTGCTGTCTATTTCTCAAAAGGAAAATTCGGTGAGGATGAAAGTAAAATTAGAGTTTTGATTTTTGCACAGCAGCACGGCAATGAGCAGTCGGGTAAAGAAGGTGCGTTACTTTTGATAAAAGAGTTACTTAAGCCGGAAAATCAATATCTCTTTGATAAAATAGATTTTGTGCTCGTTCCGCAAATGAATCCTGATGGTTCAGAAAAAAATCAGAGACGCAATGGCAATGGAATGGATTTAAATCGTAATCATTTAATTCTTACAGAACCGGAAACACAAGCACTTCACAAACTTTTTGATAAGTATCTTTTCGAAGTAACGATGGATGTTCACGAATATTGGCCTTTTGGTGAGGAATGGAAAAAGCTTGGCTTCAGAAGAAACTTTGATATAACTGTTGGTGCAATAACGAACATTAATATCTCCGAGAAAATCAGAAATATATCTTATCAAAAGTATCTTCCTTTTATTTTCAACTTTATCAATGAAAAAGGTTACACAGCTTTTCATTATTTACCTGGTGGTCCGGTTGGAGTTGATTATCTGCGCTACAGTACTTTTGATATAAACGATGGACGACAAAGTTTTGGAATACAAAATACTTTATCTTTTATTCAAGAAGGGATGAATGGAGAAGATTACACCACTGACAGAATTGAACGTCGAGCAAAAAGTCAAATGTTCGGAATGTTAGGTCTGATAAAATTCAGTTATGATAATAAAGATCAGATTAAGAGACTTGTTGCAGAGGAAAGAAAAAAAATAATTGAGAATAAAGTTGAAGAAAAAGTCGCAATTCAATTTGATCACTTTTCTGATGGAAATAAACTTGAGTTAAAGTTATTTTCTTACTATTCAAACAGCGATACTATTGTAACAGTAGATGATTTCAGGTCAGTTATTAAATCTATTTATGAAGCTAAAAGACCAAAAGGTTATTTGGTTCCGAAAAATCTTTCAGAGTTAAAACAATGGATGGATAATCACAATCTATTTTATACTGATGCAGAGTTAGAGAGCTGCGAAAAAGTTGAACAATATTTTATTGACTCAATCGGTACAATTGATTTTGAGCTTGATACAATTGTTAATCCTTATGTTTCAGTAAATGAAGTTACAGATAAAATTGATTTGTCAGAATATTATTTTCTTCCGGTAAAGCAATTGAAAAATAATATGATTGTAATTGCTCTTGAACCCAAATCAATGCTTGGATTAGTTACATATAAACAATTTGAGCATTTACTAAAAAAAGGTGAAAAGTTTCCAATTTTAAAGATCGTAAATTAATCTGTTTAAATCTGTTAAACCTGCCTTTGCCGGCAGGCAGGTCAGTTTTATCCGCGTGCTATTGTTTTAAAGAGGAGATTAAAATGAAAATAGAAAAAATTGAACTTCGCCACATAAAAATGGAATTAGTTTCTCCATTCACAACATCAATGGGAACCGAATATGATGAAGAACATATTATTGTTCGCGTTGATGCTGAAGGAATTACTGGCTGGGGCGAAAGTGTTGCAGAAGGAACTCCGTTTTACTCTTACGAAACTGTTACAACAGCGTGGCATATCTTACAGGATTTTTTAATTCCATCAATTCTTGGGAAAGATATTTCCAGCATTGAGGAAGCCATTCAGCTTTACTCGAAAGTACGTGGACATAGGATGGCAAAAGCCGGACTAGAAGCTGCGTTATGGGATTTGTTTGCTAAATCAAAAAGTATTTCTCTTTCAAAAATGATGGGCGGAACAAGAAATAAAATTGATGTCGGAGTAAGCATTGGAATTCAAAATTCTATTTCGGAGCTGATCAAAAAAGTTGAAGGTTATCTTGCAGAAGGTTATAAAAGAATAAAAATCAAAATCGCACCGGGCAACGACATTCAATTTGTTCAAGCATTACGAAAAGAATTTCCCAATATCTTGCTTCAGGTTGATGCTAACTCTGCTTATGAATTGAAACATATTGACTTGTTCAAGCAGATGGATGCATATAATTTGTTATTGATTGAACAACCTCTCGGTTATGATGATATCTATGAACATTCCAAACTGCAGAAAGAATTAAAAACACCAATCTGTCTTGATGAAAGCATTCACTCGCTTGCTGATACTCGTGCTGCAATTGAATTAGATAGCTGCAGAGTTATAAATATAAAACCCGGACGTGTTGGCGGCTTTACAGAATCAAAACTTATACACGATTACTGCGCATCGAAAAATATTCCTGTTTGGTGCGGTGGAATGTTAGAAAGCGGAATTGGCAGAGCCGGAAATGTTGCACTTGCTTCACTGCCAAACTTTACTTTGCCAGGAGATATTTCTGCAAGTAAACGTTATTATAAAGAAGACATTGTTGAACCGGAATTTGTTGTTAATAAGGATGGCACAATGGATGTGCCAGCTAAAGCTGGAATTGGTGTAGAAGTAAATATGAAGATGTTGGAGAAGGTTACGGTTAAGAAAAAAGAATTTAAGGTGTAGGGACAGGGCTTGCCCTGTCCGCTTTTCTGTCACGAAATGGTTCGTGACAGCCGACGAAAACAGTTCAGCTAAAAAATTTATTTTTGGATGTACGAACCAAACCAGGAACTTGCCTGACGGCAGGCAGGTTGGTGCTGAAGTTAATATGGAAATGTTAGAAAAAGTTACGGTAAAGAAAAAAGAATTTAAGGTGTAGGGACAGGGCTCGCCCTGTCCGCTTTTCTGTCACGAAATGGTTCGTGACAGCCGTGGTAAAATGTAGGGACAGGGCTTGCCCTGTCCGTTACGAAGGCAGAGTTAGATATTCTAAAATTAAAAATTGTAAAACAATTCTACGGGAAGGGCAATACGTCAACTGACGGACTTCCCCTACAAAATTTATATTTGTATTTACGAACCAAACCCAAAATCGGTGATAAAGTGAATATGAAAATGTTGGATAAGCTTACGGTAAAGAAAGAAGAATTTAAGGTGTAGGGATCGGACTCCTGTCCGATCCGTTATTTGTCAAGCGGAATGGACAGGAGTCCATTCCCTACGATTAGGATTTATCTAACTCTTCACTAAGGGTTGTTACAAGAATTTCCACTTGCTGTTCGTTGCCGAGTAAATCCTGCAAAGTGATTTTGCTTAACAATCCATCAAGCATTGTTTGTACTGTTTTCCATAATGAGCGGA
>DAIRCT010000033.1:0-35747 GCA_036796535.1 Ignavibacteriaceae bacterium | reverse complement strand
ACCGGCTTAACGACTGGAGTTCTTGCAGGGCAAAATGGTTGGGTAAAAAGCGGCACAGGTGCTGCTGAACTTACAGTTGCCAATTCCTTGCCTTTAGAATATACAGGATATAATGGTGGCGGTGGCGAATATGTAGAAATGCCGGTCGGAGTTTCTGGTACGAGCAGATTATTTAAATTGTTTAATAGTGTTAAAAACTATTCAGGTACCACATTTTACTTTTCATTTTTACTTAGAATATCTTCAGCATCCGCAAATTCTGTCGGATATTTTTTATCGTTAGGAGATTCAGTTGGCTCAACTTCAGCTTTATCGCCTAAGATTTATGCAACAACTAACGGTGCGGGCTATAGTCTAGGGATATCCAAACAGACTACAAGTGTTGCAAATGGACTAACATATGGAACCACTGTACTTAACTTTAATGAAACCTATCTTATTGTTGTTCGATACACTTTTAATGCTGCAGGAACAGTCGCCCCTGAAAGATATGATGATGAAGCATATCTCTGGGTTAACCCATCATTAACTTCTGAACCATCTACAAGCAGTGCAGAATGTACTGCTACAGTTGGCGGTCTTATAGGTGCAGGTGATCCTGATTTTGATGGTTACAATGTAATTGCAGGCGGTGTTGGAAGTTTTATATGGCATAACAGAGGAGTTACAAATCCCGCCGGGGCTTTCGATGGAGTAAGAGTAGGACACGGGACTACAAGCGCAGAAGCCTGGGTAGATTTAGCTGCAGAAGCGGTTGTTTCACCATACTTACTCAGTGAAAATTTTGAATCAATTACCAACAGCGGTGACCCAATAGCGGGTTGGACTTTCAGCAATGCTCAAACCTGGAATCTTGCAGGTTATGGACACAACTCAGATAAATATGCTGGATGGGATGAGACACATAATGCAGATCATTGGATCACTTCTCCGATGGTAAAAGATCCTGGCACATTATCATTTTGGCTTGCTGCCTATAATGACGAAGCTAATCTACAAGTTAAAGTTCAGGTTTCTACAAATGGTACTGATTGGACGGATAAGGCAACGTTTACGAGTAAAGGTGCCGGTGGTGATTTTGGTTTAGATTTTGTAGAAGAGACTGTTCCTATTCAATTAACCGGAGATTACTATATCAGATGGACAACGGCTAATTATGTATCCGGTGGTTTTTATATTGATGATGTTCTATTAGATAACGTTGTTCCTGTTGAATTAACTTCATTTGCTGCATCTGTAAATGGAAATTCTGTTTCTTTAAAATGGGCAACTGCAACTGAAACTAATAACTCAGGATTTGAAGTCGAAAGAAAATCATCTTCAACCGGCTGGCAGAAAATTGCTTTCGTTCAGGGTAACGGAACAACAACTCAGCCAAAATCATATTCTTATTCAGATCGTAATTTAGCAGATGGCAAATACAGCTACAGACTAAAACAAATTGATTTAGATGGTACATTCGATTATTCAAAAGTTGTTGAAGTTAATATAAATTCAAATACTGTTAATCAGTTTGAGTTAGCACAAAATTATCCTAATCCATTTAATCCAACTACAGCAATTAAATTTAATCTTCCTGAAGGTGGAAACGTTAAACTTTCTGTTTACAATTTACTTGGACAGGAAGTTGCAACATTAGTCAATGGATTTAAAGAAGCCGGTTCACATACTGTTAACTTTGATGCATCAAATCTTAACAGCGGAATTTATCTTTACAAGATCCAAGCTAACGGCTTTACTCAAACAAGAAAAATGACGCTTATTAAATAATGAACGATTAACAACGTTAATTACAATCCTATAAACAGGTTTCTTATTAGCCCCGATTTTTTTCGGGGCTTTTTTATTTTTGAATGATTAAAATTTTATATTGTCTGTGTTAGAAAAAAGGATTTAAGATGAGTAAAAAAATTGTAATAACCGGGGCAACCGGATTGATTGGGAAAAAACTTGTAAATGCTTTAGTAAATCGAGGTGATGAAGTAATTATATTTAGTCGAAATTCTGAAAAAGCTAAATCAATTTTACCTAAAGCTAAAAAGTTTGTTGAGTGGAATTATAAAAAACCGGATAATTGGAAATCAGAAATTAATGGTGTTGATGCAGTGATTCACCTGGCAGGAATAAATCTGTTTTCTAAAAGATGGAATGACGCTTTTAAGAAAGAAGTATTAGAATCCAGAGAAGTTAGCACAAGAAATCTTGCCGATGCTATTAAATCCTGCAGCAATAAACCCGGAGTTTTAGTTTCTGCTTCAGGAATTGGATACTATGGAGATTGTGGAGATAAAATTCTAAGTGAAGAATCTCCTGCAGGAAATGATTTCCTTGCTGATGTATGCAAGGTTTGGGAAAACGAAGCGAAAAAAGTTGAGCAATCAGGTGTAAGAAGTGTTCAAGTAAGAACGGGATTAGTGCTAAGCACAGAAGATGGTGCGCTTAAACAGATGCTGCCCCCATTTAAATTTTTTATCGGTGGTCCACTTGGCAGTGGAAAACAATGGGCATCGTGGCTGCATATTGATGATATCGTTGGTATTTATATTCACGCAATTGATAACACTAAATTAAGCGGAGCTGTAAACGCTGCATCACCAAATCCGGTTAGGATGAAAGAGTTTGCTAAATCACTTGGGAAAGTTTTGCACCGTCCTTCCCTCTTTCCGGTACCCCAATTTGTATTAAAGATTGTTGTTGGTGAAGCGGCTGAAGTAGTAACTGCAAGCCAAAGAGTTGATGTTAAAAAATTATTGAACAACGGATATCAATTTAAATTCAAAGAACTTGAAAGTGCTTTAAAAAATTTATTAAAAGAATAATTATAATTTATGTCGGGTTCGGAAACTATTAAGCTTGTTGTCCGGTCGCTTAGACATAGAAATTACCGTTTGTTTTTGGGCGGACAGGGAATTTCTTTAATCGGTACCTGGATGCAGCAAATTGCATTGGGCTGGTTAGTTTACAGATTAACTGATTCACCATTTTTATTAGGTATTGTTGGATTCGCAGGACAAATCCCCACATTTATTTTAGCTCCATTGGCTGGCGTTTTAGCTGATCGCTTTAACAGGCATCATATAATAATTTTGACACAATCTCTTGCAATGATTCAGGCAGCAATACTGGCTGTACTTACTTTAACCAACACAATTCAAATCTGGCACATAATATTTTTAAGTGTTTTTATAGGAATCGTAAATGCATTTGATATGCCAACAAGACAATCATTTGTTGTAGATATTGTTGATAATAAAACAGATTTACCAAATGCCATCGCACTTAATTCTTCAATGTTTAATGCAGCAAGACTTATCGGACCAACTATTGCAGGAATTATGATTTCATTACTTGGAGAGGGTCTTTGTTTTTTACTTAACGCAATAAGTTATATGGCTGTTATTATCGCATTACTGATGATGCACATCATTCCTAAAACTAAAATTATCAAACCTGAAAAAGTTTTAAAGGGTTTAAAGGATGGTTTAAAGTATGCATACGATTTCAAACCGATAAAAGTTCTTTTGCTTTTTCTTGGATTAGTAAGTTTAACAGGAGGACCCTATACTGTATTGATGCCGGTTTTTGCCAGAGATATACTAAAAGGAAATGCAAACACTCTCGGATTACTATTTGGCGCAGTTGGCGTTGGGGCTCTGGCAGGAGCAATATATCTTGCCTCAAGAAAAAGCGTTTTAGGTTTAGGGAAATGGATTGCAATATCAGCTACAATTTTTGCAGTTGGATTAATGCTGTTTTCTTTTTCACAAAATCTGATTTTCTCTCTTGTGTTGATGTCATTTACAGGATTTGGTATGATGGTACAGATGGCTTCTACAAATACACTATTGCAAACTCTTGTAGATGATAACAAGCGCGGGCGTGTTATGAGTCTTTATGTAATGGCATTTATGGGTACAGCTCCAATTGGCAGTTTAATAGCAGGCACTTTAGCAAGTAAGCTTGGGGCGCCATATACAATTTTATCGGGTGGAATGATCTGCTTAGCAGGAGCAATTGCGTTTGCAGTTTATCTACCTTTATTAAGAAGTCATATCAGACCACATTATATAAGGTTGGGCATTCTTCCAGAAGTATCAAAAGGTTTGCAGTCAGCTACCCATTTGAATATGCCGCCAAATAAATAAAAAGGCTGAACTTTCGAACAGCCTTTTATATGAATTTATTTTAATTTGATTTTAATATCTGTAATAATCCGGCTTAAATGGTCCTTCAACCTTTACACCTATGTACTCTGCTTGTTCTGGCGATAACACATCAAGCTCAACACCAATTTTTTTAAGATGAAGTCTTGCAACTTTTTCATCAAGATGTTTTGGTAGAGTGTAAACTTTGTTTTCATATCTTTCCGGATGATTCCATAATTCAATCTGAGCAAGCGTTTGATTTGTAAATGAGTTAGACATAACAAATGAAGGATGACCGGTTGCACATCCAAGATTTACTAGTCTTCCTTCGGCAAGAACAATAATATCTTTTCCATCAATTGTGTATTTATCAACCTGCGGCTTTATTGTGATTTTAGTTTTGCCGTAATTTTTATTCAACCAGGCCATATCAATTTCAGTATCAAAGTGTCCGATGTTGCAAACAACAGCTTTATCTTTTAATGCCCTAAAATGTCTTTCCGTTACAATATTTTTATTGCCAGTTGCAGTTACAACGATATCAGCTTCTTTAACAGCATCATCCATCTTTTTAACTTCATAACCTTCCATTGCTGCCTGCAGCGCGCAGATGGGATCAATCTCAGTAACGATAACTCTAACGTGAGCATTTTTTAGTGATTCCGCTGAACCTTTGCCTACATCACCAAAACCAGCAACTACGGCTACTTTACCAGCAAGCATAAGATCTGTAGCTCTGCGTAATGCGTCAACTAATGATTCACGACAGCCATATTTGTTATCAAATTTAGATTTTGTAACTGAATCATTTACATTTATAGCTGGAATTGGAAGCGTCCCTTTTTCCATTCTATCATATAAACGATGAACTCCTGTTGTAGTTTCTTCAGAAATTCCTTTTATACCTGCAGTTAATTCGGGATAATGATCAAGCACCATATTTGTAAGATCACCGCCATCATCAAGGATCAAATTCAGTGGTCTTGATTCATCGCCAAAGAATAATGTTTGCTCGATGCACCAATTAAATTCTTCTTCGTTCATTCCTTTCCAGGCAAAAACCGGAACACCTGCAGCAGCAATTGCAGCAGCAGCATGATCCTGTGTAGAAAATATATTACAAGAAGACCATCTAACTTCGGCACCAAGTTCAACAAGTGTTTCAATTAGTACTGCAGTTTGAATTGTCATGTGCAAGCATCCTGCAATACGGGCGCCTTTAAGTGGTTGTTTACCTTTATACTCTTCTCTTAATGCCATCAAACCGGGCATTTCAACTTCAGCCAATTCAATTTCTTTTCTGCCCCACTCGGCTAAAGAAATATCTTTTACTTTATAAGGAAGTGATAAATCAATTTTTTTATCTAACACCGTACTCATAGTTAACCTTTTTATTTTTTAATAATTTCTATTTACTGATTTACTCTAACATAACACCAAATAATACATAAAAAGTTCATAATTAATACGTCGTTTTTCTAGAATAAAATATTTAATAGCCACGACTTTCAAGTCGTGGGATAAGCGCACTCAAAGTTCTTGGCTTTAGCCAAAAATAAATACCTATCTGTGGCTAAAGCCAGTATTTATTTTATTTATGATCCACGACCTAAAGGTCGTGGCAATTCAGCTAATAAAAATTGTGTGCGTTGATCTAATAAATTATTTGTTAAAATACTTTTTAAATACCGGAACAAGATCAAGTTTTTCCCACGTGAATGTTTCTTCATTTCTTCCAAAGTGACCATAAGCAGAAGTTTTCTGATAAATAGGTCTTCTTAGATTTAATCTGGAAATTATACCTCGTGGAGTAAGATCAACTTCTTTCTGAATCATTTTTGAAATTTCAAAATCAGGAATTAATCCAGTTCCTTTCGTATCAACAAAAACTGAAACGGGTTCTGCAACACCAATTGCATATGCTAACTGAACAAGACATTCTTTCGCAAGTCCCGCAGCAACAACATTTTTTGCAATATGTCTTGCGGCATAAGTGGCAGAGCGATCTACTTTCGAAGGATCTTTACCGGAAAATGCACCGCCGCCATGTGGCGCCCATCCACCATAAGTATCAACAATAATTTTTCTTCCTGTAAGTCCGCTGTCTCCGTGTGGTCCGCCTATTTCAAATCTGCCGGTAGGATTTACAAAATATTTTGTTTTAGCATCCAGCAACTCTTTTGGAATTACAGATCCAATAACCTGCTCAATTACATCTTCTTTAATTTTTTGTTGTGTTACATCAGCATCGTGCTGAGTGGATACAACTACTGCATCAACTCTTAATGGATTTTTATTATCATCATATTCAATAGTTACCTGTGATTTTGAATCGGGCCTTAGATAAGGCATAAGTCCGTTATTACCTTTTCTGATATCTGCTAATTTTTTAACAAGCTTGTGGGCATACATAATAGGCATAGGCATAAGTTCAGGTGTCTGATCACAGGCATATCCAAACATAATTCCCTGATCACCAGCGCCACCGGTATCAACACCCATCGCAATATCCGGAGACTGTGAATGTATTGCATTAAGCACCGAACATGATTCTGCATCAAATTTATATTCAGCACTTGTATAACCAATTCTTTTTACAGTTGCTCTTACAACATCCTGAACTTCTATATATGCTGAGGTTGTAATTTCACCACCAACTAAAACCAAACCTGTTGTAACGAAAGTTTCGCAAGCTACTCTGGCATTGGGATCCTTTGCATAAATTGCATCAAGTACTCCATCTGATATCGCATCACAAACTTTATCCGGATGACCTTCAGAAACTGATTCCGATGTGAAGAAAAATGACATCTTTTTATTTTCCTTAAATAATTTTTAATTGCTCTTTATTATAATTTTGGGAACAAATTTACCTATTCCCTTCATGATTTACAAAATAACTGTTGTGAGATTTGACTATCTTTTACGTATTATTTAATGAAATTTTGAGCGAATAAATGAAGACAAGAATTAACGAATTACTAAAAATAGATTATCCAATCATTCAAGCCGGAATGGTGTGGGTATCGGGTTGGAAATTAGCTTCAGCGGTTTCTAATTGTGGTGGATTGGGCCTGATAGGTGCCGGTTCTATGAAGCCGGACTTATTGCGTGAGCATATTCAAAAATGTAAATCAGCAACAAGTAAACCGTTTGGAGTCAATATTCCCCTGCTTAGAAAAGACGCAGATGAACTAATTAAAGTTAGTCTTGATGAGGGAATAAAAATATTTTTTACTTCTGCAGGAAATCCAAAAACGTTTACATCCTTATTAAAAGAAAAAAGTTGTACTGTTATTCACGTTGTTGCAAATCTAAAATATGGATTGAAGGCACAGGAAGCCGGTTGTGATGCCGTTGTTGGAGAGGGAGTTGAAGCAGGTGGACACAACGGAGCTGATCAGTTAACAACTTTTTGTTTGATTCCACAACTGGCTGATAAATTAAATATTCCTGTAATTGCTGCAGGTGGAATTGTTGATGGAAGAGGAATTTTAGCAGCACTTTCTCTCGGTGCAGAAGGTGTACAAATAGGTACACGATTTGCCTCCACTATTGAATCATCCGCACACGAAAATTATAAACAGGAAATTGTTAAAGCAGGTGATCAGGATACGGTTTTGGCTTTTAAGAAAATTGGTTTGGTTAGGATGTTAAAAAATGATTTTGCGATTCGTGCTATGAAAGCTGATAATGAAGGATGGAACGAAATTCAATTGCGCGAATTACTTGGCGCAAAACGGGAACGGCTCGGAATATTTGAAGGTGATTTGGTTGAGGGTGAGCTTGAAGCCGGCCAAGGTGTTGGGTTGATTAATGATATTCCAACGGTTAAAGATTTGTTTGATAGATTGTTAAAGGAAATCAAAGACGCACAAGTTAAAATAAAAGCATTAGAACTGTGATTGCTCTGCGTGAGTCCGCTTAATCTGCGGAATCTGCGTTCTATTATTTTTTGACTAAAAAAATCTTAATCACTTCATCAACATCCTTTGCATCTGGAAAGAATGAATGAACTCGCCTTAAAACTGCTTCTACCACGGCATCGGGACAGCTAGCACCGCTGGTAAGGATGATATCCACTACATCACTTTTAGGAAGATAATTTTTTGTTTCAATTTCTTTATGCTGATGGATATTAAAGTGCTTGATTAAATTATCACTCAAAATCTTTTCCTCTGAAGAAATAAAATAAGTTGGAAGTTTTTCTTCACACAGTTCAACAATGTGCGAAGTGTTTGAGCTGTTGTAACCTCCGACAACAATAGCAAAATGAGCGCTCTCTTTTAATAAGCCGTAAGTTGCCTCTTGATTATCATTCGTTGCATAGCAAAGTGTATCGCGTGTATCAGCAAAATGTTCTTTAATATTTTCTGCGCCATATTTTTTTATCATTGTATCTTTTAGCAAATCAGCAATTGCCTGAGTTTCAGTTGCCAGCATTGTAGTTTGGTTAACTACTCCGATTTTTTGTAAATCTTTTTTAAAATTAAATCCCTCTGAAAATCTGCCTGAAAAAGATTTATAAAATTTATCTTCAGTGTTTTCATCAAGAATAAATGCTGCAAGTAATTTTGTCTCTTCAATATCCCGCACGATTACGGATGCAGCATTATTTTTAGTGTGAGAAAATGTTGCCCGTGTTTCTTCGTGATAAGATTTACCGTGGATAATTACTGTGAAATTTTCTTTGCCAAGCTGCTCACTCCTATTCCATACTTTTTCTACAAATGGACAAGTTGTATTGTAACGGTAGGGATTAATTCCTTTGTCATTTAGTTTTTTTTCAATCTCGCGTGTAGTTCCGAAAGCAGGAATGATCACGATATCATTTTCACTTAACTCGTTCCAATTTATTAATTGCTTCCCGGATGTATCCATTATAAATTTTACACCAAGTTTTTCAAGATCATTATTTACACCGGGGTTATGAATCATCTCGCTCAGTAAATAAATCTTTTTACCGGGATTTTCTTCAATCGTTTTATAAGCAATCTCAATAGCATTTTCAACGCCGTAGCAAAAACCAAAGTGGCGCGCTAAAAAAAATCTAACCGGACCAAAATCTAAAATGGTTGGTGTAAAATCTTTTTTCCTTGGATCCAGATCCTTACGGACGTTCTTAATCCTGGTTATAAATGAGCTTCTATAGAAAGATGGAATATCAAATTTTTTCATTTTGTTTTATTCTTTTATCATTAAACAAATTTTATAACTTCTAAGTTCTGTTTAGCCAAGAACTTTTACTACTTCCTCAGGAGACAATTCATATTCCATAATAAATTTCTCGATCGTTGGTCTATTCAGAAGGAATAAAGCGGCAATAATTATAAATAACGCCGCGTAAAAATAATTAGCGGTAATTATCATTGCAGAAGTATTCATAATGTTAGCGCCTTCCAGCAGCGCTAGTTTAATTATATTATTAATCTGATAGGATTTTATTTTGCTGTCCAATAACATTTTTTTATCACGATCTCTTAACCCTTTTTCATAAATAAATTTTATAGCAAAAATTATTGCTGTATCAATCAAAGGGATAATAAACATAAAAATATTATTTACACCATTTATTTCTTTAAAATCACCGGATTGGATTATAAACAGCCCAACCAGAAGATACATAACTTGTGCACCAAGCAAAGTTATAAATAAGAAGTTAAGAGTTAAACGTAATTTTGAGTAGTTACTATTTTGCGAATTTTCCATATTTTTATTTCTATAGATGTTGAATTAAACTTTTTAGAAATCTGCATCACTTCAGTATATTTGCGCACAAAAAAAACAATTTGTTATGGAACTTATACAAAAATTAGAAAAAATAAAGATCAGATTTGATCAAATAACTCAGCAATTATCTGATTCTTCCTACGCTAATGATCGCGATAAAATGATTGCACTTACCCGCGAGCGAAGTGATCTTGAAGAAATTATTCAAGCGTATGAAAAATACTCAAATATTATTAAGAATATTGAAGGTAATAAGGAGATAATTGCAGCCAAAGGCGATAAAGATTTGATTGAGTTTGCTCAGGCAGAGCTTGAGGAATTGAAAGTTCAAAAAGAAAAGATGGAAGAAGAAATTAAGATTATTCTTTTGCCTAAAGATCCTAATGATGATAAAGATGTTATAATGGAAATTCGTGCCGGCACAGGTGGCGAAGAAGCCGCACTTTTTGCAAGTGATTTATTCAGAATGTACTCTCGCTATGCTGAAATAAGAGGATGGAAAACTGAGCTTATTGATATTAGCGAATCAGGTTTAGGCGGAATTAAAGAAGTAGTATTTTCAGTTTCTGGCTCAAATGTTTTTGCAGATTTAAAATTTGAGTCCGGTGTACATAGAGTTCAACGAGTTCCTGAAACTGAAGGCAGTGGAAGAGTCCATACTTCTGCAGCATCAGTTGCCGTGCTTCCAGAAGCTGAGGATGTGCAGGTTGATTTAAATATGAATGATGTTAAAATTGATATTTTCAGATCCGGTGGCGCCGGCGGACAGAATGTAAACAAAGTTGAAACCGCTGTCCGGATGACCCATCTTCCTACAGGAATAGTCGTGCAGTGCCAGGATGAAAGATCGCAATTAAAAAACCGGCAGAAAGCTCTTAAAGTTTTAAAGGCAAGACTTTACGATTTAGAATTAAAGAAACAAACAGATACTATATCTGCTCAAAGAAAATCGATGGTTAGAAGCGGAGATAGAAGTGATAAAATCAGGACTTACAATTATCCACAAAACAGGATTACAGATCATCGGATAGGACTTACCTTGTATAACCTTTCTAACATAATGGAAGGACATCTTGAAGAGATAATCGAACAATTAAAAATTGCGGACAAAACTGAAAAACTTCAGGCGGCTGAATCTTTTTAAGACCCTAACTTTCTTTTATCAAAAACAGCCCGTTATTGATTGCAAAACTTATCAGTTCACTTGACTTTTTAATTTTTAATTTATGAAACACATTCCTGCGATGATTATAAACTGTGTTCGGGCTGATAAATAATTTTTCAGAAATTTGCTTCGGAGACAATCCATGAACAATACAATCAGCTATCTCAATTTCCCGGGACGTTAAATCATATTTTTGCAAAAGACTTTCAGCAGAATTTTGTTTTCCCAAATCTTTTGAACGCTCAGCAATAGATTTTGTTATCTTTGGATCAAAATAAGTTTCATTGTCATTAATAAGTTTAATAGCATTAATAACTTTTTCCATTTCAGACATCTTTAAGATATACCCTTCAACACCAATTTCTAAAGCTTCCAAAATATACTTTTCATCATCGTGCATTGTTAAAAGTAAAATGCGCGTGGCAGGGTAAAGTTTTTTGATATTCCTTGATGCTTTTATGCCATCCATTCCTTCCATCCGGATGTCCATCAAAACAACATCTGGATTTGTATCGGGAACCAATTCACAAGCTTTGAAACCCGAATCAGCTTCACCAACAATTGTAAATTCACCACTAAGTTCCAGAACTGTTTTAAGCCCTTCTCTTAAAACCGGATGATCATCTACAAGCAGTATCTTAATTTTATTTTCAGTCATAATTTTCTAAAGGTATAATAAGATTAATTTTAACACCTTTCTGTATGGATGTATTAAAAGTAATTTTGCCGCCCAGTAAAGCAGTTCGTTCTTTCATATTTGTGATGCCAAATTCATTTTTATTTTGCGAAGTTAAGTTTTGATCAAATCCAATTCCATCATCCCATATTTCAATATTCAAAAATTTGTCTGATCCATAAATATTAACGCCGGCATTTTTACACTTAGAATGTTTGACAATATTATTCAGGGCTTCCTGAATAATACGATAAGTCAAATTTTCTCTTTTCTTATCGGATAAGCTTTTAAAGTTTGCTACCGAATATTGAATATTTAATCCCGAAGCATTTCCTATCTGATCGCAAAGCAATTCTATCGCAGAGACTAACCCAAAGTTATCGATATCATAAGGTCTGAGGTCATTAATTATCCTTCTAATCTCGTCGCCTGCATTTAATAAAATCTTCAGAGCTTCATCAATTTCGGTTTTATCAATATTTGTTTTCATTCTAAAAATATCCAGCTTTAACTTAGCTGCAGTAAGTAATTGTCCTATCCCATCGTGCAGTTCTTTAGATATTCTTTCTCTTTCGGATTCAACAGTTTTGATAAAAGTTGATATGCGAATTTTTTCTTCAGATAATTTTTTATTTGCTTCTTCGGTTTTTTGAAGATCAGTAACATCTTCAATTAATAAAACAAGGTTTTTACTTTTATCTTCATATTCAACAGTGTAAATCCTATAAATTAAATATCGGTTAAGAAGTTTTTTATAAAGATCATCTGAAGAATCATCAATAAAAATTCTGTTTGTAATTAATAATCCTTTTGAAGTATTTAGGTTTAATAATCTATCACGATAATTATTCTTTAATAAAAATTCATCTTCGTAAATATTAAAAGATGTGCTTGGCAGAGCAAATTTGCTTAATCCTCCAAATAAATTATCAGCAGCATCATTAAAATCAATTAAAAAACCTTTTTCATTAAAAGTAAGGATACCAAAAGGAGATTGTGAGACCAATGATTTTAGTTCAATGGTTCTTTCTCTAACCCGTTTTTCAAGTTCTGATTCAATTTCTTTTTGCAAAGTAATATCTCTGCCAACGCCTTGTACTTCCTTTAGTTTTTTATTTTCATCATAAATGGCATAATCCTCCCATAAAAACCAACGATAACCATTTACAGTTAAATTACGCAATTCCATTTTTGCTCTGAATGGATAGTTTTCCAAAGTCTTAGCTTCTTCTATACTTAATGGGATATCATCAGGATGAATAAGAGCAAATAATGAAGTATTTAAAATTTCTTCCCTCTTTTTTCCAAAGACACTGCAAAAAGCATCATTCACAAAAGTAAAATTAGCTTGTGTATCGACTCTGATGACTACATCAGTTTGAGAATCAACTATACCTTTGTACCTGTCGAGACTAGTAATTAACTCAGATTGTTTTTCTTTCAACATCTTTGTTCTGGATTCAACAGCTTCTTCTAATCTTTTTGTATATTTTTTTTGCTGCACATAATTATAGACGTAATAGAAAACAAAGACAGAAAGAAAAATGCTTAGTATGATAAATAATGGCTGCTGATAATAGTGTTTATTAATTGTTATAATTGAGGAAGTTTTCCAATCACTCCAGATGCCTTTTGCATTTTTAAACCGCACGGCGAAAATATAATCACCCGGTAAAAGGTTATTAAATTTTGAATATGTATAATTTGTAAGGAATTCATCCTTCCACTCATCTCCATTTTTAGATAATTTTATTTGATAAATATTGCGCGCTTCATCAATAAATGAAAATCCTCTATAATTAAAAATCAGAGTATTGTCATCAGGATCTAAACTAATATTTGAGGCAAGATTAAATTTTTGATTTCGTTCATCTTCTAAATCAAGTAAAACTAATTTTGGTTTTACTCTGGAATAATTGAGTTCTTTACCTGTAAACATTGAAAGCCCTTCATCTGTACCAATCCAAACATTTCCTTTACTATCTACAAATCCAGCGGCTCTGTTTGTTTCGTTACCGGCAAGCCCATCACTTTTATTATATCTAACAAGATTTTGTCCGTTCCACAATAGCACACCATTGTTTGTCCCCAACCAGATATTTTGAGAATGATCTTCAATAATAAAATAAACTGATTCATTAATTTCCTGTCCATTCAATCTAAACTTTACCAACGAATCACCTTGAATTGTATATAATCCTTTAATGGATCCGGCAAGCACTCCATATTTTTTGTTATAAAAAACAGTAAAAAGATTATTGGCTTCGGGATCGGAGTTTCTGTAATGTTTAAAACTTTTAGCATCCAAATAATGTAACCCATTTGATGAAGCTAAATATCCACAAGTATCATTGATTGAGATTCCCTTTCTATACATTCCCACAATATTTGGAGAATGAGGGGATAATTGATTATTGTGCAAATTCAATAATAGCTGTTCGGTAGAAACTATAAAATTATTTTTATTAAATGGGAAAATTGCAAAATATCGATTTGCCAACGGACTTTTAATCCACTCAACATTTCCATTAACTGAAAGTTTGCCTACACCATTATTATACGAACAATAATAAATAACATCCTGATTTTTATCGTGATAAGAATCCAAAACTCTTATCAACCTTGTATCTGTTTCCGAAGAACCATTAAGAATATGCTTAAATCCCTTTGAGGATTTAATAGTTAATCCATAATTATGTCCGAGTACAAGTTCCCCTGAATTAAATTCTGAGATTGCACTCACTTCATTTTCTAGTAAACCGTCAGACTTATAAAAATTATGAAAGGCACTGTATTTGCACTTGTAAATTCCCCGCAAACTTGCAAACCAAATATTGCCTTCATAATCTATAAGAATAGAAGTCGCCCCTTTATTAGTAGAAGGATTATCAAATATTACGTACGATACTTGTTTAGTGTTTGTGTTGTAAGAAAATACTTTAGCCGCATTACCGAAAAATATATCACCCGAAGGATGAAAATTTATTACATTTAAATCGTTAATCCCTACAAAAGGTATATTAAAATCTTTACTAATTAATTTAAGTTTTTCATCTGCAAACTCACCAATCCAATTTTTACCAAGCAATAGTAGTTTATTTTTCAGAGGTACATTGGTACCAGTATCGATCATATCTAACAATGCCGGATCAATGTTTGACCCGGTAAAAGTATAATTTCTGATAATTTTGTTTCGATCAATAACCGATAAACCTCTTAATGATGATATATAAATATTATCATCTTTAAAAATTACTTTTGTTGTAGTGTCACTAAGCAGCCCATCTTTTTTGGTAACATTGGTCCATTTATTATCAACAAATTTGATGATTCCACTGCTCACAGTGCCAATGCAAATTTCTAGCTTATTCTTTTGATATTTAACATCCAAAGAATTTAGATACCCTGCTAAAACAAATTTTGATTCTGCGAACTTAATTTTTTGCCATTTTGAATTTCGGAAGTAAATGATTGAAGAATTTTGCCAGAAAACCGGTAGAAACCAGATTGTTCCTTTATCATCAATTTTTATTCTTAAGTACTCGATTTCCGGAACACCATCCTTCTCACCATATTTTTTCCATGCAACACCATCATATGCGGCAATGCCTGTTTTCATAGCAACCCAAATTCTACCAGTTGAATCTTGCACGATGTCATTAATTCTATTATCAGGCAGTCCGTTATCAACAGAGTATTTTTGGATTAGAAATTGTTGTTGCTGTGGAAGTGAAACAGATGTCAGAGAAATAAAGAAGAAAATCAGAAGATATTTGAAATTAAATTTCATATACTTTTTTACGATCCTGAAAAATTACTAATTAGCTTCGATCAATATTAAGCTAATATCATCATCGTATTCTGAATCCGTAAATTCATCAAACTTCTGCTTTATTACTTCAAGAGGATTTTTATTTTTTTCAAGATCTTTTATTAATTGAAACAACCGATGTTCACCGAAACTTTCCCGCGTTTTTGCTCTTGAATCAATAAGCCCATCAGTTGTTAGATAGATGCGATCATTTTTTTTCAGGTTTATTACAGCATCTTCATAATCGCCTTTTTTAGAAAATCCAAGTAAAAGTCCTTTAGACTTTATTCTTTGAATTTCACCGTTAGCTGGATTATAGATTATCGGTATATCACCTGCACCGGAATATTTTAATTCGTTTGTGAGATTATTAATTATAATTATTGAAAGTGTAGCAAAAACTTCTGAGACTTTTGTATCGCCATAAACAGTTGAATTAACCTGTTCTAAAATTTCACTTGGCGAAAATTCATTTTGTGATTGTAATACTCCGCGCAAAGCACTTCTAATATATCCTGCGTAAGCGTATGCAAAATACCAGGCTCCCCATTTTTTACCCATCACATCACCAAGAATAACAACAAGATTATTTTCATCAAGCTTATAATAATCTATAAAATCTCCTCCCGGTATTCCTCTAAATGGGATGTGCAGATGAGAAATTCCAAAACCTTCAAACTCCGGAAAGTTATCAGGAACAACTTTAGCTCTTAGCGAACTGGTAGCTTCTTGTAACTCCGATATAATTTTTTTCCGTTCATTGCCAAGACTTTTGATAACTGCAGAAACTTTGGCAACAACTAATTTTGGTCCTGCAGTTTTTACTACATAATCCGTTATTCCAAGATCATAACCAACTAAAATATCCTCTTCCGTATTTTTAGCAGTCAAAAATATAAAAGGAATATCTTTTAGCGAATGATCTTTTAAAAGCATTCTTCTAAATTCAAATCCGTCAGTCTTAGGCATCATTATATCGGACACGATAATATCCGGCTGATCTTTTTTTATTTTTTGCATTGCTTCATCAACGCTGGATGCTAACCGGCAATCAAATCCCGCTTTATCAAGATTATACTTAAATAATTTTGCCATAGATGGGTCATCATCCACAAATAAAACCTTCGCGGGAATTTCGTCAAAAGATTTTTCTAAACTTTTCCTTATTCCATACGTTCTATAAATATCTGATCTTCGTATAAGCGCCTGGGTTTTTAGAATTAACTCATTTATATCAAATGGTTTTGTAATAATATCATCACCACCAGATTCGATGGCTTTTGACTTATCTTCCAATGTGTTTTTTGCAGTTACAAAAATGAATGGCAGAAATCTGTGCTTTTCATTCTCTCTAACTTTTTGACAAAAGGCGAATCCATCCATGCCTTCCATTGTTACATCAGAAAGCACAAGATCAATCTTTTCTTTTTTCAGAATCTCGAATGCCTGATTAGAATCTTCGGCTTCGAAAGGAATGAAGTTATTTAATTTGAGGTGATGATGAATTAACTTTCTGATGGTTTTGTCATCATCAATAACTAAGATGGATTTTTTTTCTGGTTCGGACATTTATATTCGCGTTTCATAAGTAAGGATGAATTAAACAAATTGAAAACTATAAGTGATGATAATCAAACTTATATTTTAGACCTCTGAAAAATTATTGTTTGGTCTTGGGTCATTCCTGCTATCCGTTAGCTAACGGATCGCGAGAATGACAGACTGAATTTTTCAGAAGTTTCATTTACATATTTAAAATCAGCCAAAACTTTTTACAGCTTCGTCTGCTGATTTGAATGATTCAAAAACTCTGTACATTCTTGTAAGTTCAAACATTGAATGTACTGCCGGTTGAAACCCTACCAACCGTAGATCACCATCAAGAGCAGTTAACTTTTTTAGTGAAACAACTAAGCCACCCAAAAAAGTCGAGTCAATAAATTCGCAAGCGGATAACTCAACAACAATTTTTTTTATACCTCTTTGAATTTCATTAACCAGAACCTCTTTGAATTCCTCTGCTTCAACCATAGTTGCTCTTTTAAGATTTACAGTAATTACAACAACATCATTTTTTTGTTCTCTAAAAAATTCCATAATACTCCCATCCTTTATTCTGTTGTTCTATTTTCAATTTTATATTTTTCCATCAAACGATAAATTGTAGCTCTGCCGAGCTGCAATTTTTTTGCCGCTTCAACGATATTACCTTCCGTAATTGAAAGCGCATGCCTGATGGCTTCTTCTTTAAGTTTCTCAAACGGTATAATTGTTTCATCACTGAAAAGTGGTCCCGTATATTCAATTCCGTTAGAAGCTTCGCCGGTTCTAAAATGTGCGGGTAAATCCTCAACATCAATAATATCTTTATCCGTTATGATTATGCATCTCTCGATTGTATTTTCCATTTCACGAACGTTGCCGGGCCAGTTATATTCATATACTAATTTTAATGCTCTCTTAGAAAATCCCTTGATGTCTTTTCCAAGTTTAAGACTGAATTTTTTAATAAAATGTTCTGCTAAAATTAAAATATCACCTTTGCGATGTCTTAATGGTGGAATTGAAATCGGAAATGAATTTAATCTGTAATAAAGATCTTCTCTAAACTCTTTATTCTCAACTGCTTTTTTTAAATCTCTGTTAGTGGCTGAAATAATTCTTACATCTGTTTTTATTAACTCTGTGCCGCCAACTCTTTCAAATTCTTTTTGTTGTATAACGCGAAGCAATTTTGCCTGAAGCAGCATTTCAAGTTCACCAACTTCATCAAGAAATATAGTTCCACCCTTGGCAAGCTCAAATTTCCCTAGTTTGCGTTGGTGTGCACCTGTAAATGAACCTCTTTCGTGTCCAAATAATTCACTCTCTAAAAGTTCCCTTGGAATTGATGCACAGTTAACTACAATAAATGGTTTATCTTTTCTTTCACCATTATAGTGAATTGCTCTGGCGATAAGTTCTTTTCCTGTACCACTTTCTCCATAAATTAAGACGGTTATGTCATTGTGCAAAACTTTTGTTACAAGTTTAAATACGTCCTGCATTTTACCATCTGAAGAAATGATATTATCAAAACTGTATTCTTTCTTAACATTATCTTTTAAATTTTTAAGCTCTTTTGTTAAATCATGATTTCTAATTGCATTTTTAATTGCGAGCTCAAGTTTTTGCTGGTCAATAGGTTTTGTAAAATAATCGTAGGCGCCGTATCGCAGAGCTTCAACTGCAACTTCTATGCTGCCCTGCGCAGATAACATTAAAACCGGAATATCTTCGTCGGTTTGCTTAATGCGTTTTAGTGTTTCAATTCCATCCATTCCCGGAAGCATAATATCCAAAAGAATTACATCCGGTTTTTTTCCTAAATTTCTTAATGCATCTTCGGCTGTTGAAAAGCTTTCAACCTGATATTTCCATTTGTCTTTAGCCCAATAGCTAAGAAGTTTTGATATTGCCTGTTCGTCATCAACAATAAAAATCAGTTTTTCCAATTTTCATCCTATTTTTCTATTCGCGGTTATTTTTAAGTAATTTTATTAATACTGAGGTCCCTTTATTCAGTTCGCTCTGAATATTGATTAAACCTTTATGCAAATCTACAATTTGTTTTACAAAAACCAATCCCATGCCGGCGCCGCCGATTTCGGAATCATGCCGGTTAACACGATAAAATTTTTGAAATAAATAAGGTAAATCTTTATCTGCAATACCTATTCCTGTATCAGAGATAATAAGTTCAACTTCACGGAATAAATTATTGATAATAACTTTTATTCTTCCGCCATCATTTGTAAACTTTATTGCATTATCCATCAAAGCATCAATTGCCTGGGCTAATCTTTCTTGATCTGCCTCTATAATAATTTCATCGGAGGGAATATCGGAACTGATAAATAAATTTTTCTCCTCAGCGTCCTTTTTTCTGCTATTTATTACATCCAAAATAATTTTACACAGGTTAACCCTTGATTTATTAAGTGCTATTCTGCCAGTTTCCATTCTTGATAAATCCAGAACATCATTGATAAGCTTTGCTAACCTTTTTCCTTCGTTAAGTATTATCAGGTTAAATTCCTGCCTCATCTCGGCAGGCATATTAGGATCAGAGGCAATCGTTTCAGAAAATCCAACAATTGATGCTAAGGGTGTTCTTAATTCATGAGAAATATTAGAAACAAATTCACCTTTCATTCTATTTAATTCGTCCAGCATCATCTTATGATTTGAGCTTCTGGTTCTTTCAAGAGTTATAAGTCTCTCAGCTTCAATCAATTTGGGTTTAATTTCATTAAGTTCATTTTCAAGTTTTCTTAACCTGGTTACATTTCTTCCAACACCCAACAAACCAATAATTTTGTCGTTATGTTTTACAGTTTTAATGTTTATTTGATGCTTGGTTACTTTTTCATATTTGTTTAGCAGCGATGCTTCAAAAAAAGCGTGGCTGCTTTTTAATGCAAGTGCAATCGAAGAGTTAACTAACTCAAAGTAATCGGGATCAATTAATTCCGAAAAATGTTTGCCGGTTAGCTCTGAAGGTGAATAATCCAGAGAAGCTGCGCCGTATTGATTGATTAAAACAATAAATCCTTCTTCATTTAAAATGAAAATCAAATCACGCGCAACATCTAATAATCCAAGAAATAAATCTTTCCAATCACCGATTCGGGATAATGACTCAGAATCAATGCCATTTATAATTTCTAATAAAGAGATACTTTTGTTAAAATCATCAGCCATAAATTAAGCGATTACAAAAATTTTGATGAATATTGGTTTAGAAAATAGCAGGATTTTGAGTGGAAATCAATTAAAGATTATTGTTTAACTAAATGAAATAATTTAAAAAGCTTAATTTTTAATATTCTCCTTTTGTAACGACTCAAAATATTTTCTAATTAATTCCTGATAATCCTTACTATAACCTTCCTGAACTGCCCGATTAAGTTCATCCTTTAATTTTTCTTTACCTTGCTTATTTGACAGGTTTAATTCAGATGGACTTGTACGAGTAAATTCTTTTCCACTTTCAGATTTTCTTTCCTTTTCAAAATCTCTTTCGTTTATTGATCTCTGGGCATCTAAAAGTTTTGATAAAATCTTTTCCTGTTTTTGAATTAAATCGTCATTCAGTTTTTCACTATTCATATCACTAACAACTTCTTTCATCTGATTAACAATATTTTCAAGATCGGCTGGAATTTTTTTCGATTCACCGCTCTGTTTTGCTTCTTTATTCAGCTCCTCTAAAGATTTTTGAATTAATTGCTGCTGCTGAGCCAGGCGCTGAATTTCACTTTGTTGCTGCGGACTTAACTGTCCTTGCTGCATTTGTTGAAGCATCTGTGTCATATTATTTAAATCCATTTGCTGACCCGACATTTTTTGCAACTGCTGCATCAGCGACATCATACCACCGCTGCCGCTGCCGCCTTGCATCATAGATTCAAGTGAACTCTTCATCATATTTGCCGCTTCATTCAAATGCATCATCGCTTCACTTTGCGAGAAAGTTGCCATACTTCCATTTCTGTTTTGCATTGATTGCATTGATTGATTCATTTTTTGATTTGCATTACCAAGAGCTTTTCCCATCTCCGGACTTATGGCAAAAGTTTTTTGTGATAACTCAGACATTTGTTCTAAAAGTTTATTTAGATTTTTTTTGATTTCATTTTGCTTTTGCAAATTTTGTTCAAACTGTGATGAATTAGGATCAACATTCTGAAGCTTATTTTTTAATTCCTCCTGCTGTTTTGATAAAGACAAAAGATTATCAAGTATGCGCATCATATCTGTAAAGGTTTGCATCTGATTTTCCTGCTGCATCATCTCCTGCATTTGTTGCATTGATGATTTCATCTGCTGCATATTCTTAGAAAGCTGCTGTTGATTCTTCTGAGCTTTCTGTTTTTGATTTTGCTTCAACTCATTTGAAGTCTCATTAGAAAGCTCTTCATTTTTTTGTTGATTATATTCCTGCTGCAGCTTTTCCATTTCTTCGTTTGGCATGTCTTTAAGTTCCTGCATTTTTTCAGCAAGCTCTTTCATTTTTTCTTCCAGCCGT
Organism: Ignavibacteriaceae bacterium; assembly: GCA_036796535.1. Classification (GTDB taxonomy): domain Bacteria; phylum Bacteroidota; class Ignavibacteria; order Ignavibacteriales; family Ignavibacteriaceae; genus IGN3. The sequence goes on along the minus strand of DAIRCT010000033.1, from coordinate 14,150 downwards.
TTAAGCTCTTTAGAAATTTCATTTTGTTTTTCACTTAGCTGCTCAGATTTTTTCTGGTCTGATAAATCACTTTTACTTGTTTGATCATTAAGCTCATTTTGTTTCTGCTCAAGATTTTCAGTACGCTTTACCATCTCATCCATTTTTTGTTCAATCTGTATTCTCTTCAATAAATTCATCGTTCTTTCAATGCTTTTCTTAAATCTTTCCTCATCCATTTTCATTTGATTCATGGCATCCTGCGTTTGATTACGATTCATTTTCTGAAGCGCATCCTGTAATTGCTGCATTGCTTTTTTCATTTCATCACTTGTCATTTCATCCATTAACTTTTGCAGCTCCATATATTTTTCTAATGTCTCTTTAGAAAGCAATTGGTTTTGCTGAAGTTCATTTTGCATCTGTTTAAGATTTTCGCTAACACTTTCCATCTTTTCCTGCAGCTTTTCGAATTTATCTAATGCCTGTTCAATCTTTTCTTTCTCTTCCCAGGTCAGTTCCTGTTTATCTTTTTTAAGATCTTTATCAATTTTTTCTAATTCTTTTTTTAGCTCTTCTGCTTCCTTTAAAGTTTTTTGCATATCATCCTGAGCAGCTTCCTGGGTATCATCAGCATTGGCTAATATTTCATCAAGCGAAGGAACTCGGACATTTATTATTTGAGTCTTTGCAGATTTTGGCCCGCTTACATTATCATTATCAAATACTTCAAGATAGAATGAGTAAACATCATTAACAGCAGGATTAATTTTTGTAAGATTCCAAATGTAATCGACCAATTGTTCTTTGTTTTTTTTATCAACAGCAATTTCCATCGTATTAAATTTTTCCTGCACGGGTTCATATCTTGATGATGAAAGTCTGTAGTTAATATTTAATTTTGAAAATCCATAATCGTCATTAATCTTTACTTCAATCGGGACCCTGTTATCATTTGCAAGATTAAGATTCTCTTTTGGATAAACCAATTCAATTGCCGGATTTGAATCTAAAAGCGCTTTGATATAATAACGCACCGGCTGTAGATTATTATTACCCGCCTGATCATTAATTACAATAATGTATGAGTTATCTTTTCTAACTTTAAATGTTCCGCTTACCAAATTATTTTGAACCGATAAATTAGTTTTAGTAGAATCTTCAAATTCAATTCGGGCAGATTTTAATTCTTTATTAGATAATAGACTGATTTCAACATTACTTCCCACTAAAGCGGAAACATTTCCATTATCCTTTTGCTCCATTACAGCAATGCCTGAATAACCCGGAGAAATTACTTTAACATTTAATGAGCGAATAACCGGATGATCGATAACTTTAATTTGATAGTCTTCACTCCGGATATCTTCCGCGGAAGCATAATAATATAATGTTGATCTTAATTGTTGAATTGTAAACTTATAATTGTTTGAAGAATCTTTTAAGAGTTCATGTTCTTCAAAATTAGTTTGGGATTCTTCGCGTATCAATAAAAATACTTTTTTAGGAACTTCTCCTTTTATGCGAATTACAAAATCAACATTTTCTCCTTTTGTTACTTCAGCATTACCGGGAAAAACTTCAAAATAAAATTTTGCCGGAGCAATAAATTCATGATTGAAATTAATCAATCTGTTAGACGCCGCTTGTAAGCCCGGAACAAAAACAAAAAGTAAAACACAAAAAGCAAATATCAAGCTGAAGTAAAGTGAAAGTTTTTTTGCTTTACTAAAATCAACAATCGACTCAAACCTAATTGGTTTTGAACGATCATAAACATTTTTAAATGCTGCATTTAATAATGAAGACGAATAAATTGAATTATTTCTTTCCACTGAAACAAGCTGCATAGCATTTAATAAATCATCTTTGATTTCCGGGAAGTATTTACCTACTTTATTTGCAGAGTAAAGATAATCGCGCTTCTTGAATACATTAAAATATTTAAGTAAGGGCAGGATTATCAGATAACTAAAAGAACTTATCGTAACCAGTATTAAAACAAAAAATAAAATAGTGCGGATAATGGACTTTGAATAAGTAATAAATTCAAAAAGACTGAGTAGTGTAAAAGTTGATGTAACTATTATTAATGTTAACAGAAATCCTACAAGAAAAAGTGACAGGTACTCTTTCTTAATTAGTAATTCTAATTTGATGATTATTTCTTTGTAAAAACTAGTTTCCAATTTTTTACTTATTTACTTAAAGCATAAATAATAATGTTTGTCCCAAATTTAAGAGCTTCTTCTCTTTTTTCTGGCGGATCATTATGAACTTCGGGATCAGCCCAGCCATCACTCGGGTTAGATTCATAAGTATAAAGCACTGCTAATCTCTCACCAATGAATATTCCAAAAGATTGCGGAGGTTTTTTATCGTGTTCATGAGTTTTTGGCGTTCCATTATCAAACTTATAAAAGATATTAAAAATTTTATTACTAAACGGTAACTCTAAAAAATCTTTATCAGGAAAAACTTTTTTCATTTCTCTTCGTATTGGTTTATCCAATCCATAATCATCATCAATGTATAAAAAGCCGCCGCTTTCCAGATATGTCCTTAATCGTTTTGCTTCTTCATTAGACAAGACAATATTTCCATGTCCTGTTAAAAATAAAAACGGATAGGAAAATATTTCATCTGAGGCAATATCAACAAACTTATATTCCGGATTAACTTTAATATTTGTATGAGCTTGTACAAATTTAAGTAAATTTACTTCCGCTGAGGGGTCATTATACCAATCGCCGCCGCCACTATATTTAAGACGTATAATTTGAAATCCCGATTCATTCTGTGATAGTAAGCTTACAGAAAAGAATAATAAGATAGAAAATAATATTGTTTTATTGATAATCATTGTGATTTAATATATTTACACATAATCTTAATAGCAATTTAGAAAAATAGTTAGAATTAGTTACACGAATTATTCGGAGCTTTGAGATGAAAAAATATTGGCTTGTAAAATCCGAACCGGATACTTTCTCTTTTTATGATTTGAAAAACAGTAAAAACCAAACGACTTACTGGGATGGTGTTAGAAATTATCAGGCAAGAAATTTTTTACGTGATGAAATGAAAAAAGGTGATCAGGTTTTATTTTATCACAGTAACTCCGATCAGCTTGCAGTAATGGGAGTTTGTGAAGTTGTTAAAGAAGGATATCCCGATCACACACAATTTGATCCGGATAGTGATCACTACGATCCAAAAGCTGATCCCAACAACCCAACGTGGATTATGGTTGATTTAAAGTTTGTGAAGGAGTTTAAATCTCCGGTTACACTTGATGCTATCAAATCAAATCCCAAACTTAAAAATATGAAGTTGATAGCTCGCGGAAATAGGTTATCCGTTATGCCTGTAACAAAAGATGAGTTTGATGAGATAGAAAAGATGTCAGAGTCCCCTAAATCCCCCTAAGGGGGACTTTAGGAAATTTATTTGGCGGTCAATCTCCAAACTTTAACTATATTAAATTAATACTCGTGTGACAATTAAGATTTCTGTTAAACAAAAGCCGTTAACAAACTTATTAAATGGGAAAAGAAAAATAAAAAGTTTTTGGGGCTGTGGCTCTCCGCCGCGGCGGATGGGAGAACGTCCCGATCAAATCGGGAAGGTCGTCGGTTCTCCCAAAAGGACTCCTATGGAGGATTCCGATCAGCTCCACATATATTATATTTTTCTGATCTGCGCCGATCTGTTTAATCCGTGTCATCCTTGTTCTATTGTGTTTTCTCCCCCATCAAAAATACTTAATCCATTAATAGATTTATGGAATTAAATTATTTTCATCATCAACATCAGCACGATTAAGAATACCTGGCGGCAATGATTTACTTGCTTTTGCGCCAAGCTTCTTAATTTTTTCTGTGCGACTAATTAAATTACCCCTTCCTTCCGTAAGCTTATTCATCGCTTTATCGTAATTATCTTTTGTTGCAACCAAACCTTTACCTACAGAAATCAGATCATCAACAAAAGCTGCGAACTTATCAAGCATCTCACCACTTTGTCTTGCTATCTCAATCGCATTTTTATTTTGATTTTCCTGTCTCCAAATACTTGAAATGGTTCTAAGTGTTGCAAGCAAAGTTGATGGACTAACAATAACAATATTCTGTTCAAAAGCATCAGTAAAAAGAGAAGCATCACTCTGAACAGCTACTGCAAATGCTGGCTCGATTGGCATAAACATTAACACAAAATCCAGACTTTCAAGCTGATAAAGATTTTGATAATTCTTTCCGCTTAGATTTTTTATGTGAGAACGAATTGAATTTATATGCTCGCGTAAAGCAAGCTGCTTTTCGTGTTCATCTTCTGATGAAACAAATTTTTCGTATCCCACAAGAGATACTTTGGAATCAATAACTATACTTTTGTTCTCAGGAAGTTTGATGATAACATCAGGTTGGAATCTTCTTCCCGACTCTGCAGTTATACTTTCCTGAACAACATATTCTCTTCCTTTTACAAGTCCAGATTTCTCAAGAATGCTTTCAAGTATAAACTCGCCCCAATTACCTTGAGTTTTACTTTGTCCTTTTAAAGCAGTTGTTAAATTTTTTGCTTCAAGTGTTATCTGCTGATTCATTTCCTTCAGCATTTGAAGCTGTTCTTTTAATGAAGCATGTCCTCTAATACTTTCCTTGTTTGTCTCTTCAACTTTCTTTTCAAACTCAGAAATTTTTTCTTTTAAAGGATTTAGGATTTCGCTCAGCTTTTCTTTGTTCTGTTCAGAAAACTTATTCCCTTTTTCCTCAAAAATTTTGTTGGCAAGATTTTCAAATTCCTTTGTGAATTTTTCCTGCAGATTCTCTATTTCAGTTTTTTGCTCATTCAATTTTGTTTGAAGATTAGCGTAATCTGATTTTAAAGATGAATTCTCTGATGTTAGTTTTTCAGATTTATCTCTTTCATTCTTTAACTCCGATTGAAGTGAAAGCTTATCTTCTTCAAATAACTTAAGGCGTTCGGCAAGTTTACCCGCATCAATTTTAAGTGTGTTGAGCTGATCGTTTAGTTTATTTGCTTCTTCAATTGAAATTGTTTTTTTACTTTTTGAAAAGAAGAAAGCAATTACAAATCCAATCACCAAACCAACGATAAGATATATTATTTCCATTTTACTCCTTAAAATATTTAATTACAATGGCACGCTGATCTAACTGATTAAACGGATTAAAACTGATTTAATCCGTTATTATCTGTTATATCTGTTCAATCCGTGTTCCTATTGCTTTACTCCAAACTTCCAACAGTTTTTTCAACTTCCTCAAGTATCTCGCAGGATTTTACAAGTGCTTTCATTTTGTTATGATCTTCATAAAGCGGTCTATCTACATCAAGAAATTCAACGTGCTTACGAATAACTTCTTTTGCTTTCGCAACTCCTTTCCCAGGAATATGCTCGCGAAAATCAAGTGCTTGTGCAGCAGCCAGAAATTCTATTCCCAAAATACCATAAGCATTATCTAAAATTTGTTTGTTCTTGATAGCGGTGTTCATTCCCATCGAAACGAAGTCTTCCTGATCTGCAGCAGCGGGAATTGATTGCACAGATGCCGGAGCAGATAAAATTCTTTGCTCGACAATTAATGTATCCGCTGTATATTGACTCAACATCAAACCGGAAAACATTCCAGCTCCTTTAGTTAAGAAAGCTGGTAAGCCAACACTTAAAGCTGGATTATTTAATCTGTTCATCCTTCTTTCTGAAAGAACACTAACCATCGTAACAGCCGCACTAATCATATCCATCGGAAGAGAGACCGGTGTTCCCTGAAAGTTTGCACCAGTTAAAGTAACTCTATCTTCGGGAATAAATATTGGATTATCGCCAACGCCGTTTAACTCAATTTCAATTTGTGATTTTGCATAAGCAACAGCATCGTGGGCTGCGCCAATTACTTGCGGAGTTGAACGCATCGAATAAGCATCCTGAACTTTTTGTTTTATTTTTCCAGTTAGAAGATCACTTCCCTCAATACATTTTTTTATTGCTATCGAACTGCGAACTGCACCGGAAAATCCACGCAGCTTATGAAGACGAACATCGTAAGGTTTCATATTTGCCTGAAGTGCTTCGAGTGACATTGCAGCGGCAATTTCAGCTTGCTTTAACCAGCGATTAATATCATACAACTGTAACGCGCTTATTGCTGTTATAAAATTTGAGCCGTTAATTGTTGCAAGACCATCGCGTGCTTTTAAACCAGGAACATTTATTCCGGCTTTTTCGAAAGCAATATTTCCAGGCAGTCTTTCTCCATTATAAAATGCTTCTCCTTCTCCCATCAACAGCAAAGCAATTTGTGCCATTGGGGCTAAATCACCGCAAGCACCAACTGAACCTTTCTCGCAAACGACAGGAATACAATTTTTATTTAACATTTCAATAAGAGTTAAAGTAATTTCAGGTCGGCAGCCGGAGTTACCGTGAGCGTGAACATTAATTCTTCCGGCAATTGCGCCGCGAACGTATTCGATCGGCATTGGTTCGCCAATTCCTGCAGAGTGATTGTAGATAAGATATTTTTGAAAATCTTTTACTTGCTCATCGTTTAGTACAACTTCAGAAAATTCTCCAATGCCGGTATTTACACCGTACATTATTTCGTGAGCTTTAATTTTTTCTTCGAGCATTGCGCGGCATGTCTTAATGCGCTGAAGTGCTTCATTACTAAGTTCTACTTTTTCATTGTGGCGTGCTATGCGGACTAATTTTTCAACTGTGAGATTTGAACCATCTAAAATGACTGACATAATTTCTCCAAATTACTAAATTTTTAATGATCAAATTTAAGTATAAGATTGGAGAAAAGTAGGTAGTCATTGCGAATGAGTCTTCTGCCTTAGGCATCGAGACTATGTAAATATTAAAGAAAAGTCATTTCGAAGGAGTCCTCGACTGAGAAATCTTAATAAAACAAAAGACTTCTCCCTCCGGTCGAAGTGACAGAACGAGTTTTTACACAGTCTTCATCCGTTCGGGAGAATGAAGCAATCTATTTTGTCATCCTTGTAACTTAATAGATTGCTTCTCCCGACTGAAGTCGGGATTCGCAATAACATTCACGTGCTATTCGTCAACGAACTCAGGGTTTAAATGTAATTCCCATTCATCAACGTGGGTTAATGTAAGGATTCCATGTTTTACAAACGGATCATCCTTGAATAAATTTCTCATAGAACTTTCATCCTTACCTGTTGCAACAACTAAAATTTTTGATGCATCTGCAAGTGGTCCGCAAAGCGATATTTTGCCCTGCAAAAAAAGTTTATCAGTAAATCTGGAATGATTTTCCCAATTAGGTTGATCGTGAAAACTTTTTTCAGTCTGATAATTCGGACCTTGTTCAAATGTTAATAAAAATGTTTTGTTCATTTTATACTCCATAAAGACCTGGCTATTCTTTAATTATCTTTTTGATTTTTTCTGAGTTTTGTTTACTTGTTTTGTAATGAATCTTAATTTTATCTTCATCGTAAACAATCTTTAGCACTTCTGCAAGGGAATGAATTTGCGAAACTTTTTTTGATTCATTTATTTTTAGAGTAACAGTATGTTTAACAAATTGATCTTCAATGATATCATTCAGTATCGATTTTAGAGAAGATATATTCATTCCACGTGTTGCTGAAATCATCACACTATCTTTGTGCGTATTTCTAATAAAATCAATTTTTGCTTTGTCTTTTATCAGATCAACTTTGTTAAAAATCCGAATGACTTTTTTATCCGCACTTCCAAATTCTTTAAGTGTATCTTCAACAACTTTAAGATGGTCCTCATAAAATGGATGCGAAACATCAATTACATGAAATATTATATCCGCTTCCCTTACTTCGCTAAGTGTACTTTTAAAAGATGCAACAAGCTGCGGTGGAAGCTTTCGTATAAATCCCACAGTATCACTTATCAATATTCTTTCAGTATCGTGCACTTCAAGTGAACGAGTCGTTGAATCCAAAGTCGCAAATAATTTATCCTCCGCAAAAACATCTGAGCTTGTTAGCAAATTAAACAGGGTAGATTTACCTGCATTTGTATAACCGGCAATAGCAATGCGTGTCGAGTTTTTTCTGCCTGCACTTTGTGTCAACCTGTGCGATTCAATTTCATAAAGTTTTTCTTTAAGATGTGAGATTCGGGTACGAATAATTCTTCTGTCAGTTTCAATTTGTGTTTCGCCAGGACCTTTGGTTCCGATTCCACCATACTGTTTTGATAAGTGAGTCCACGCCCGAGTTAACCGTGGCAAAAGATATTGAAGCTGGGCAAGTTCAACCTGAGTTTTTGCTTCTTTGCTTTTTGCACGCGAGGCAAAAATATCAAGTATCAATCCGCTCCGATCAATCACTTTTCGTTTAAATAAATCGGAAAGATTTCTTACTTGAACCGGGGTCAGATCATCATCAAAAATAATTATGTTAATATCATTCAACTCAACAAGTTGAGAGAGTTCCTCTGCTTTTCCTTTTCCGATGTAATATGCAGAATCCATTCTTGCTTTGCTCTGAATGATTTTAAAAATCGTTTCTGCTCCCGCAGTATTTGCAAGTTCTTCAAGCTCAGTAAGATGTTCTTCAACAACTTCTTTGCTGTATTCTTTTGTATCAAGTGCAACGAGCATTGCCCGTTCAACTACTACTTTAGTAATTTCTATCACAAAATTCCTTAACTATTTTATTAATACTTCACAAAGATGGAATGATTGCATGAGTGCATGACTGCATGAAAAACAAATTCTCAGAGGTATTATGTAGTATTCATGCTTTCATGCACTCATACAGCCATGCTCCCAAACCTTCTTACATGCAATCTATAATTTATCTCAATCAACTATTGATTTCCCAATTCAATTAAATCTTTCTTTGCGTTGCGTGCAATTGTCATCTCAATCAAAGCTAAGAGAATTGCAACAAGAACAAAATATCTCCACAACTCTGAGCCAAATCTTGCCTGAAGTATTTTTTCTGTGATATTACTTTCTTTATCGATTGAGACAAAATCTCCATTAAACTTTATTTCTTTTAAGTAATCTTTAAACTCTGATTCAGTTGCATAATCAATTCTTGATTCCGTTGGATCTGTATTGATTGAAATATCTTCAATCAGATTACCGCCGGAATAAAATTTATACGAACCAGCCACATTTGTATTAGAATAAGTTAAATAATCCCGGTCCTGATTTTCTGAAAGATTTATAAACTCTTCGGACTTATCCGGCTTAATAATTTTTATCTGAGACACATTTTTATTCTTCAAGTTGATATTCACTTCTTCTCCGGCTAAAAAATTATTTTGCTCTCTTTCTATTGCGGCGAGATATGCGACAGATTTATTAATCAAAGGCGCAAAAATACTTTTGATGGGGAAATCACTCCAGCTTAAAACCGGTGCAGCACTAAACGCAAACACTTTTCCTTTCCCGATTTTGAACTCAATTAAAAATGATGAGCCATCAACCAAAGAAATTATTTGATTACCTGATGATGACATTTTATAATAAGCATTAAGTTCAGGCGACTCATATTTTTTCTTATCATCATTCTGAAAAATATTTTGAAAAACCGGATGATTAAAATCTGTTTTATCAAACTTAATTTTCAAATCATTATTACCGGCTTTGCCTGCAAATGAAGAGGAAATTTCAAATCCCAATTGCGTGCAAAGCTGATTAAATTTTACCGCATCCGGCGTTGATGATGGAAACAGAATTAGTCCGCCGCCATTTTGAACAAAGTTTTTTAGCTGCTCTGTTCCTGAGGCAATAGAATTATCGGAGATTATGATTACCTGATATTTATTTAATTGCTGCGATGTTAATTGATTAACATTTTTTCTTTCAAGCTCATACTTTCCTTCCCCGGCAGTTTGCAAAGCAAGATTAACATAAGTTAAATCATTTTGATTCTCTGAAAACAATCCAACAGAAATTTTTTCCGGTATAAACAAACTGGAAAATCTTTTATTATCCTGTTCAATCTCATCTGTTTCAATTTCAGCAACAACATCTACAAAGCCATTTGTTTTAGGAGTAGCTTCAATTTCCACAATTTTTGATTGACCCGAATTGATATCAAAACTTTTTTGTGCAGATCTTTCATTATTTAAAAACAAAGAAACCACAGCATTATTTACATCCTGCTTTGAATGATTCGAAATACTAATTGAAAAGCTAACAGGTTTATCCTTTTCAAAAATCTGATTATTAATTTTTAGTTCATCAATGGAAAGATTAAAAACATCTTTGTCAGCCAAATTAAAAGAGTAAAGTCTTACATTTTTATTTAATAGTTCACTCAAATCTGAACTAGGTTTTTCCTCCTTGATTTTATTTTTCTGAAAATCTGAAAGAACATAAATCTCTTTATTAAAGTTTTTACTTTCAGATATAATCTGCGCCGCTTTTATAATAGCTGAATTCAGGTCCCCGGATGAATATGATAAATCCAGACCTTCTAACTTTTTAACGAACTCTGAAAGATTGGAGGTAGGATTAATTTCTAATTTTGGATTCGATACCAGGATAAGACTAACTTCGTCACCTTCCTGCAACTGAGAAATAATCCGTTTAATAATTTCCTTTGCCTGATTAAAGTAAGATCCTTTTTGATCTACAACGGACATACTGAATGTATCATCTAAAATAAAAACCGCAGTAGTTTTTGCAGCAGATGTTGTTCCGCCAATTTGTATTGATTGTAAAGCCGGGCGCGCAAAAGCCATAACAATAAAAAGAATTATTAACACGCGAAGAGCAAGCAAAATCCATTGCTTTAATTTTATTTTTCGAATTTTATTTTTCTGTAATTCCTTTAAAAACGTAAGCGTACTAAACTCAATCTTTTTAAGTTTCCTAAGATTGAATAAGTGAATAATTACCGGAATTGATGCAGCAAGTAATCCGAATAAAACAGCAGGATTAAGAAAAATCATAAGTTCTTTGTAGTTGTATTATTTTATCATTAAAAATAACAATAATGATTTGAGAATACTATGCTGTTTTAGGGTATATGGAATAAAGGTATAAGGGATAGGGAATACAGGCATAAGGTAAGAGGAGAGATTGAGCATTTATGAAGTTTATAGTTTCAAAAGTTTATTCTCTTATTTCCCTACTCGGCTTGACCCTATAACCTTATACCTTATACCCAATTATTCATACCTACTAATTATACTGGCTTTGAAATAATATCTCATTAGACTACTTTAGTGTTATAACACAATAATTTTATTATAGACTCTATGGGCGAAAAACTTAAACAATGGCTTAAGCAATCAAAGTTTGAAAGCTTAGATCAGGAAGTTGCTTTAAATTTATTTGTAACCTCTTATTTTCTGCGCTCCAAACACGAAGCAGTTTTGAGCAGGTATGGACTTACAATGCCTCAATATAATGTACTTCGCATACTAAAAGGAGTATATCCTAAAGGTCATCCGCGCTGCGAAATTATTTCCCGGATGATTGAACCCGCTCCCGACGTTACAAGAATAATTGATCGATTGATAAAAGATAAACTTGTTGAAAGATTTAATTCTCCAGAAGATAAAAGACTTTCTATGACCCGTATTACGGAAAAAGGGATAAAGCTTTTGGATAAAGCTCATCCGGAAATTCAGGCTTTGGGTTCCTACATTTCAGAGACTCTTTCTAATTCAGAAAAGAAAACACTTTCTGATTTATTGGAAAAAATTTATGGACCTGAAGTAAAGTAATCTGTTTTTCCTTGCGAACTTTGTCTTAATTGTTCTTAGCGATCTTTGCAAGAAATGTTTTAACCGCAAGTTCACGCAAAGCTCGCAAAGTTCTGACGCTAAGTATGCAAAGGATAAAAAAAAGGCGACTCAAGAGAATCGCCTTAAAATTATAGAGGTCAATCGCACGAATGGATTCGTGCGCTACGTTTATTTTTGTTTACTTGCAATCAGGTTTAATGCACTGCCTGCTTTAAACCATTCAATCTGTGCAGCGTTAAAAGTATGATTTAACATTACTTCATCTTTACTGCCATCTTTATGCTTTACAATCATCTTAACCTGTTTTTCAGGAGCTAAGTTTGATATCAATAAATCAACTTTATCATCTTCCATTATCTTATCATAATCTTTCGGATCAGCAAAAGTAAGCGGCAGCATCCCTTGTTTCTTTAAGTTTGTTTCGTGGATGCGTGCAAAACTTTTTACAATTATTGCTCTGCCGCCAAGAAATCTTGGTTCCATTGCGGCATGTTCACGTGATGAACCTTCGCCATAATTCTCATCGCCGACTACAACCCAGTTTACACCTTTTGCTTTGTATTCACGAGCAACTTCAGGAACTGATTTTGTTTCACCTGTAAAAATATTTTTAACTTTTCCTGCTTCTTTTGTAAAAGCATTTATTGCACCGATAAACATATTGTTGGAAATATTATCAAGATGCCCGCGATACTTTAACCACGGACCGGCCATTGAAATGTGATCAGTTGTACATTTACCAAATGCTTTTAGCAGAACAGGAAGATCAACTAAATCTTTCCCATCCCATGGTGCAAATGGTTTTAACAATTGTAGTCTATCACTCTTTGGATCAACTTTAACATCTACTTTACTTCCATCGGCTGCAGGAGCTACGAACCCGGCATTTCCTTCATCAAATCCGCGCGGCGGAAGTTCTTCTCCCGTTGGTGGATCTAATTTTACTTTTTCACCTTTTTCATTTACAAGTGTATCGGTAAGTGGATTGAATGATAAACTTCCTGCAATTGCAAGTGCTGTTGTGATTTCCGGTGATGCAACGAATGCAAGTGTTTCCGGATTTCCATCATTTCGTTTTGCAAAGTTTCTGTTAAATGAGGTAACGATTGTATTCCTCTCACCGGTTTTAACATCCATTCTTTTCCACATACCAATACAAGGACCACAAGCATTGGCAAGAATCAATCCGCCAATATCAGTTAACGCTTTTAATTGTCCGTCTCTTTCAATCGTAGCACGAACCTGTTCCGAACCCGGCGTGATTGTGAATTGCGATTTTGTTTTTAGTCCTTTTGCAACTGCTTGTTTAGCAATGCTTGCAGAGCGGTCAATATCTTCATAACTGGAGTTTGTGCAACTTCCGATTAATCCAACAGAAACTTTATCAGGATAATTTTCACTCTTAACAGCTTCTTTCATTTTAGAAATTGGCCATGCTTTATCAGGAGTAAAAGGTCCATTAAGATGTGGTTCAAGTTCACTTAAATTAATTTCAATCACCTGATCATAATATTTTTCAGGATTTGCAAAAACTTCTTTATCAGCACAAAGTTCATCAGCTAAACCTTCTGCTAATGCTGCAACATCAACACGTTTTGTAATTCTTAAGTATGATGACATTCTTTCATCAAACGGAAACACTGAAGTGGTTGCACCAATCTCTGCACCCATATTACAAATTGTTCCTTTGCCTGTGCAGGAAATTGAATTTGTTCCATCGCCAAAATATTCTACAATTGCACCGGTTCCGCCTTTTACAGTTAAGATTCCTGCTAGTTTAAGAATAACATCTTTTGCAGAAGTCCAGCCGTTTAATTTTCCGGTTAACTTAACACCGATAAGTTTAGGCCATTTCAATTCCCACGGCATTCCAGCCATAACATCAACAGCATCGGCACCGCCAACACCGATAGCAATCATTCCAAGTCCACCAGCATTTGGAGTATGTGAATCAGTACCGATCATCATTCCACCTGGGAAAGCATAATTTTCTAAAACAACCTGATGAATAATTCCAGCGCCCGGTTTCCAGAAGCCAACTCCAAATTTTTGCGAGATGCTTTCAAGAAAATCATACACTTCTTTGTTTTCTGTGGTTGCACGATTAAGATCTTCTGTTGCACCAACCTGAGCTTGAATTAAATGATCGCAATGCACTGTTGATGGAACAGCAGTTGTTTTCCTACCAGCAGACATAAATTGAAGCAGCGCCATTTGTGCAGTTGCATCCTGCATTGCAACACGATCAGGAGCTAACTCAACATAATCTTTTCCACGAGTATATTCTTTGGTTGCTTTATCATAAAGATGAGTGTATAAAACTTTTTCAGCATAAGTTAAAGGACGGTTAACAACCTTGCGGACTTCATTTAATTTGCTTTTATAGTTGGCATAAACTTTTTTGATCATATCA
>DAIRCT010000032.1:13347-36479 GCA_036796535.1 Ignavibacteriaceae bacterium | reverse complement strand
ATTTTGTGATATTTTTTTTCCTAAGATTGACATAAATTATTTTATTACTTACATTGATAATAGAAAATTTTAACTTGAAAACATTAGAGGTTAAAATAGGTAATCTATTAATAGTTCTGGCACAGTTTTTAGCTCTCTCTCTGAAGGTAAAAGTGATGTCTGCTTTTTCATCCTCCTCTCATCAAACAATTATATACAATCTCAAAATAATTTAACTACAGAGCATAGCGGGGCACATATATGAAAAGAAATATTTTTAATTCACTTCTACTTTTATCATTACTTTCATTTTTACTGGTAACTGCATTTAGCTGTAAAGATGATGTTGTTATCCCACCTGAGGAAAAACCCGGTAGCAGAAATTATGAGTGGACACTTGATACATTAAAACTTAAAAACAATGATTTTTTATTTTTAACTAGAATGTGGGCAAATACTTCAAATGATGTTTGGGTTATTGGAACAGGAGATGTAAGTCGAAATCTAATTTGGCATTTTGATGGAAATCGCTGGTCAACCGATTCGATTCCTCGGGGTATGTCACCAACAGGGATTTTTGGTTTTGGAAGTAATAATGTTTGGCTTGGAACTGCAGAGGGTGCATTTTGGCATTTTGACGGTTTTATCTGGAGCGAGATAAGTAAACATTCCATTGCAGGCTACAACAGGCTTTATATTGAAAATATTTGGGGAACAGCATCAAACAATATTTTCGCAGTTGGCTTTGCAGAAAATATTAGTACACAAGACTTTAAAGCAATTTTAATGAAATATAATGGCGCCAAATGGGATTTTGTCCAGATACCTGTAATGAAATTAGACTTTACGAATATTCGGCAACAATTAACTACTGGCATCTTTATTATAAATGCTTATGATTTAGCTGGTACAAATAATAACAACAGACTTATAATTTATAACGGGAAAGACTTTACTGAGGTTAATGTTGGGAATTATACTACAGAAATTTATGATATGAATGGAGAAGTTTATATAACAATGAATAGAAGAATTTACAAATATTTAAATTCTAAATTAGTAATGTGGCAAGATTTATCAGCATTTTTCTTCAGGTATAGCGTATGGGGGCATAACGAAAGGGACTTTTTCGGTGTTGCAGATGAAGGTGTATCGCTTAATAAAGATATGGTCGGACATTATAATGGAACTGATTTTAAAATTTTATTAGAGACCAATCTTGATTTTACGGGTGCAGGTGCTTATACCGAAAATAATATTTTTATTACTGCTTTTGATGACCCATCTAATAGCAGTGTAATAATTCACGGAAAATTAAAACAATAAATTAGGAGGTTAGAGAAAAGAAATTTTTCATAAAAAAGAGGAAGCAGTGTGGCAACACCGTTCCCGTATGTAAATAAATTTTATTATATACTTAAAAACAGGATATGCAATGAAAAGATTTTTAAACATAGGCATTACAAGCTTAATACTATTTACCGCATTTAGCTGTAAAGATGATGTTGTTACACCACCAGAACTGCAGCCCGGAAGACGCGATTATACCTGGACTGTGGATACATTAATACCTCCACCACCAAATTCCACAGTGCCATTTTCAATATCCAACATTTGGGGAAGTTCCCCCAATGATATGTGGGCAGTTTGTTCCGGAGCTTCTCCTTCAATACTTTTATGGCATTATGATGGAATCAGATGGTCTCTATTTTCACAACAGCTTGGAAGAGATTTATTGTCTATTAATGGTTTTGCAAGTAATAACATTTGGATCGGGGATTTAGAAAATTCCATCTGGCATTTTAACGGAAGTAACTGGTCCAAAGCAAAAAGTTTATCTATCCCTGGGTATGATAGAGTAGCAATAACATACATTTGGGGGATCTCTTCAACAAATATTTATGCCGTTGGATTTGCTGATCAGTTTAATGGAGGACCCGAGTACAAGGGAGTTCTGCTTTATTATAATGGATATGATTGGAAATATTTAGATATACCCGATATTCGTGTTGGTTTCCAAATGATAGTTAGAAGTGCTCCTACAAATGAGTTCGTTATTTATGGATTTAACAGTGATTATGGATTTCTTGATAAGCTCTTTGTTTATAATAACAACAGTATAAAAGAAATATACTCTGATTATAAAGAACCCATTCTTGAGGAAATGAATGGTGAAATTTATGTAACTATTGATAGAAGAATTTATAAGTATAATAATGGGGAATTAGAATTTTGGAAAGACTTTCCAGGCACATCATTTTTTGCTTTCAAAGGTGGTAGAAATGAAAAAGACTTTTTGGGAGTAAGTGTTGAAGGACTATTACATTATAACGGAACAGATTTAAAAGCAATCTTTAATACATATCCAAAACAAATTGGTCTGTACCGTGTATTCATTTTTGAAAAGGATGTATTTATAACGGCTTATGAAGAAACCACCCAACTAAATTTTATTATAAGAGGAAGATTAAAAGAATAATAAGGAGTTGACGAGTACAAAATAATTCAAACAAAAAGGAACGGTGTGGCAACACCGTTCCCGTATGTAAATAAATTTTAGGCTGCTCACCTATTTGGGTTTTTATACCCTGTTTTATTTACAGCGAAAACATAATGAATTGCCTTTTAAATTAAAATGAAAGATCAAAGATGAAAAAGAATCTTTATTTACTTTTGTTTACATTTTTATCCCTAACGGGATTGCGGACTAATGCACAAAGCATTTATTTTACAAGCCCAACGAATGGACAAACTATTACTTCTATAGAATATGGCTCTACAGCAAGCAGTGTACCTGTCAATTTTAGATTTTACTATTCTGTTACTCCTTATCCTCCTGCATATAATTTAGCTTCACGCATAAGGCTAATTACTCATAATGCCACCTATGATTCTCAGGAAGGTGATTTACCACAATGGTTTTATCTCGAGTCTAACACATATACTTGGCGAGTAGAATTATTGGAAGCTTTTGTAGGCGCATCTAATTGGGAAAAAACCGCAGAACAAACAATAACATTTTATGTTAAGTATCCCGTTATATCTTTGAATAGTTTTGGCGGTGGGATAATAAATGTTGACGGGCAACAAAGATCAAACGGTTTTACAGTGAATAAATTAAAAAATGAAATCTTATTGGTTGGAGCAATTGATCAGAACATTAATAGCACAGATTATATATGGAATCAAAGTGGTACAAATAATAGTATCTGGGAGAGAAAACCTATGGGGCAAAATCTCTTTTCAGCTATTCCAGGTGCATCTTCAAGAGATTATGGATATATAGTAACTTCTAATGATAATGGAGCACAAATACGTGCTGCTATGCGTAAGATAGTAAATGTCAACTTCCAAAACAGTTTTGTTGGTATTGGCAATGGTGGAGTAATTAATGTTAACAACACCCAGTATAACTCCCCTACCTCATCTTTTTCCGTTGTAGAACTTAATCCCATTAATGCTTTACCAGCAAGCGGACAAATAATTAATGGCATTGTTTACAATTTTTCTAAATGGAGCGATGGTAATACTACTGCTAAAAGAACCTTTAATCCTTCTGCTAACGCAACCTACACCGCACAATACATTGGCAAGCCCTCAACTTATGATCTGAATACTGGCTGGTCACTGAATTTACACCACAGCACAACTATTGGTCAGCCAATTGTATTATACTGGAATGAACATCCAAATACTTATGTGACTAAATATCAAATCTGGAAAAAGGAAAAATATAATGGTGTAACCAGCGATCCCATCTTAATGGCTACAGTAAATCGTGGCACAACGAGTTATGTTGATGATAATTTTGTTTATTCACTACTAAAAAATAAATACTGGATATATTATGCTGTTGTTCCTTATTACTCTTTAGAAAATACTTATAGTGATCCTGGCTGGATGCCTGTAACGGCTGAAATAAATTATAAGGCAATGGATTCCACATACGCAGTAACATCAACTGTTCTTGAAAATTCACTTTCCAACTTCCCTAACCCATTCAATCCAGCAACAACAATTAACTTCAGTATTAAAGAAGCTGGTCACGTTAACATCAAAGTATTTGATTTAATTGGGCAGCAAGTCGCTGAACTAGTGAACGAAGAAAAACAAGCAGGAAGTTATTCTGTAAGATTTGATGCCTCTAAGCTGCCATCAGGAATTTATATCTATACAATAAATTCAGGTGTATTTACTCAAACCCGCAAAATGTTGTTGATGAAGTAATTTTACTAATTAAATTTTTGTTAAATATTATAAAAAAACCCGACTCATTTACGAATCGGGTTTTCATTCCTTCACATCATTTCTAATTACTTAGCATTATTTCCAACTATATTTACACTAACTTCAATATTTTCTGCAACTTTTTGTCCAATCAACTGATTTTTTACACCATAGTCTGAAAGTTTAACATTAAACTTAGCCTGCACTCCAAGCAAATCGCCGGGTGCACGCATTTTAGTCTGTTCGCTTTCATCAAGATAAGTTAAGGTAGCATTAGCAATAACTTCTTTCTTAACTCCATGCAAAGAAAAATCTCCTGTAACTTTAGCAGAAAGTTTATTATCTGCCAGAGATTTTACATCGCTAACTTTTTTAATAACAAAAGTTATTTCAGGATAAGCTTCAGCATTTAACCAGTTAGCGCCTTGCAGGTGCCCATCCCGCATCTCAATTCCTGTTTTGATAGAAGCAACCGGGACAGTAAAACTACCTTTAAGTGTTTTGATATCATTAACATTAAAAGTTACGTTTCCCTTAATTGCACCCGAAAGTCCGGTGATATCTTCAACAGGGGCAGCACTAAAAAAGGTTACCTGATTTCTTCCGCGCTCATCGGCGAAATTAAAGGTTTGTTCGCCAGTGGCTTTTACTTTAAACCCCTGAGAAAAGATAGCTGCAGTAAAAATCATAATTACTGCAAAGATCGAAAGTGTTTTTTTCATTTGGTTTCCTTTTTTTTGTTTCTGAATAAATAAATTAAAACTCCTGAAAGGACTACTACAAAACCGGATAATGTAGATGCAGATAGAATCTCATAAACTGATCCCATTCCCGAAGGCAATATCCCAAAGATGTATTTATCAACATATTGTTTGTTTTCAACACCAAGCATTCTGTCCAGATCGGTGGTTTTATCAATAAGCACTTGTGTTTTTGTAAGTGTTTCACCACCTTGCGCCTGCCATATAATCAACACAATTACAACCAAAATAATTCCAATTGTTGCTACTATTTTTTGTTTTTTGTTCATTCTCTAAAACAATGTATAATTTTGATAAACTTATTTAATAGCTCAGACGAAATAGTTAAATTAGATATCAGAAATGGATAATTAAATTAGTTCGGATTTTTATAAAATTCTCGCTCTATGTTATAACACAGAATAATAATAGTCAAGTTATTTCGTTTTAACTATCACACTTTATAAAGAAGCTAGTATGAATCAAACGTTTGATATTACTATAATTGGCGGCGGAATTGTTGGCACAGCGACTGCTTTATCCTTGTTAAAAATACGCCCATTAAATCTTTTAATATTGGAAGCTGAATCTTCTTTAGCAGCACATCAAACCGGAAACAACAGCGGAGTAATTCACTCGGGACTTTACTACAAACCGGGCTCACTTAAAGCAACAAATTGTAAAGTTGGTCGTGAAATGATGTATCATTTTTGTGAAGAGCATAATCTGCCATTTGAAAGATGTGGGAAAATTGTTGTGGCTTCTAATCAAAAAGAAATTTCTACTCTTAATATGCTTGAAGAACGTGGCAGAGCAAACGGATTGGAAGGAATTAAAAGAATATCCTTTTCTGAAATAAAAGAATATGAACCTCACGCTTTTGGATTAGAGGGATTGTTTGTTCCGCAAACCGGTATAGTTGATTATGTTGCAGTTACAAACAAATACGCTGAATTGATAAAAAAATCCGGTGGTGAAATAAAAACAAACTCAAGATTGATTGATGTTAAATCCGATGGGAAGGATTTAGTTCTCTTTACTGAACATGATGAATACAGAACCAAATTTGTTGTAAACTGCGCCGGTTTACAATCGGATAGAATTGCAAAACTCTTCGGTGTTGATCCAAAATTAAAAATCATTCCTTTCCGCGGTGAGTATTATAAACTAAAAAAAGAAAAAGAATATCTTGTTAAAAATTTAATCTATCCTGTACCCGATCCTCAATTCCCTTTTCTTGGAGTTCATTTTACAAGAATGATTAATGGAGGAGTTGAAGCCGGACCAAATGCTGTGCTTGCATTTAAACGTGAAGGTTATAAAAAAACTGATTTTTCTTTGCGGGATGTTTTGGAAATGAAATTTTATTCCGGTTTCTGGAAGATGGCAGCTAAATATTACAAAATGGGATTTGAAGAATACCGAAGATCATTCAGCAAAAATTTATTCGTAGAATCATTGCAAAAATTAATCCCGGAAATTCAAGCAGATGATATACAACCGGGCGGTGCGGGAGTTAGAGCACAGGCTTTGGAGCCAAACGGAAATCTTGTTGATGATTTCAGAATTGTTGAAGCGGAACGAATGGTGCATGTTTTAAATGCTCCCTCACCTGCTGCCACAGCTTCTTTGAGTATTGGCAAAACCATTGCCGAAAAAGTAATAAATCGTTTTAAGGATGAGGTTAATTAAATTAAAATGAAGTCCGATATTTTGAATACTATTTCTAATTCTTTAACACAAACTGATTTGAAGCAGATAAGAAAAGATTTTTCCGATCTGCTGACATCTCTAAGTAAACAGAATAAAGAAATTATTAATATTGATAATTCTCTTGCCTCTGTAAAAAAAGATTTTTTGATCAAAGAGATAAATCAAATCTTAAAAACACAAACCATTGAAAGAACAAAATATTACATAAAGAGATTGGAAAAGAGTTTAACAGAAACAAAGCAAAGTAAAATCAATGATTTGAATCTTAACCGCTGGAAAGAATATGATGACATAATTACGGATAGCTTGTGGATTTTAAATAAGCGGGATAATTCCGGAGTTCATCACGCAGGATATTGGGGAAATTTTATTCCGCAAATTCCCAATCAACTTTTACGCAGATATACAAAAAAAGACGAGTGGATTTTAGATCCTTTTCTTGGAAGTGGAACCACTTTGATTGAAGCGCAAAGACTCGGTAGAAATGCTATCGGGATAGAGCTTTCTAAAAAAGTTTTGGATCAAACAAAAAAAATAGTCTTGAAAGAAAATAATCCGCATAATGTAAAATTAGAATTTATAAATGCGGACAGCTCTGTTGTTGATTTAGAAAAAATCACCTCTTCGCTTCGGATAAAATCATTTCAATTTATCATTTTGCATCCACCTTATTGGGACATAATTAAGTTTAGCGATAGCAAATCCGATTTATCAAACGCAAGCTCTATTCAGGAATTTTTATCCGGCTTCGGAAAAGTCCTTGATAATTGTTTGCCGTATTTAGATAAGAAAAGATTTTTTGCAATCGTAATCAGCGATAAATATTCAAACGGGGAGTGGATGCCTTTAGGATTTTATCTTATGCAGGAAGCTTTAAAAAGAGAAGCTATTTTGAAATCAACAATTGTAAAAAACTTTGAGGAAACAACTGCAAAACGAAATCAAAAAGAGTTATGGCGATATCGTGCATTAGCCGGCGGATTTTATGTTTTTAAACACGAGTATATTTTTATTTTTCAGAAGAAATGATAGCTGTTAAAGTTGTGAAAACTGCTCTTAAAAGGAAAAATAAATAATTTGATTAGAATTACTAAAACAATAAATTTACACCAGGCAACAAAAGAATAGTATGATTAAAAAGGATTACATAGAATATTGGCTTTCAACATCCAAAGAAGATTTTGAGACCGCCTTGTCCTTATTTGATTCGGGTAAATATGTTTGGTCTTTGTTTGTTGCGCATCTGGCTTTGGAAAAATTATTAAAAGCTTTTTGGGTTAGAGATAACGAATCTAACTTTCCTCCGAGAACTCATGAATTAAACCGAATTGCAAAAGAATCAAAACTTGTCTTTACAGATAAGGAAAAGGAATTTCTAGCGGAAATATCCGCATTTAATCTTGAAGTTAGATATCCAGATTATAAAAGGAGATTCAACGAGAGATGTACAAAAGATTTTGCAAATAAATATCTTAATGATATAAAAGAGTTGTTTGAATGTACTCTAAAGAAAATATAGAAAATATAATAAATCGCTTTATCGAAACTATAAAAAAAGATATAAGCGTTGATCAGGTATATTTGTTTGGCTCTTACGCAAAAGGAACTCCAAATGAATATAGTGATATTGACTTAGCGATAGTTTCAAAAGATTTTGAAGGGATAAGATTCTTTGATCGAAAAAGACTTTTAAAATATTTAATAGAAATTAATACAGATATTCAATTACATCCTTTTAAAACCGAAGACTTTGATAGTGATGACCCTTTTGTCGAAGAGATTATAAAGACAGGGATAAGATTTAGTTGAGATGACCAATTTTACAACAGTCAATTTTGTTCTCTTCAATCAATGAATTACAGCTTAACCCAAATTGAATCTGAACTTAAAAAACGATTGGTTTATCCTTATAAATGGGGACAGAAACAGAATGATATCTTCGACAAACAAACCAATTTTATTTATCATACTTTTTCTTTTGATGAACTCTTAAAGGAAATTGAAATTAGATTTAAAACTGAAAAAAATTATAATCTATATTTTAACTACGCTATCAACCGATGGTACAATTTCTGGTCTGCACAGGCAGTAGAAAATATTTTTTGCTCGCTTCCTAATGTAAAACCCGCACTTGATAGTAAAGACAGATTAGTTGATTTCACAATTCAGGATGTTTCATTCGATCATAAAACATCAATTTATCCTAAAAATTTTCCTTACAAAATTGATGAGGCAATCAAGCATACCGATGAATTGATAAAATGGCTGTATAAATATCAATCTCAACAGCAAAGAAAGCATTTAAAGAACAGATTATTTATTGTCCTTTATTCAAAATCGGGAGAACATTGGAAATTAAAATCAGAAATAACATGGCTTAAGGAAAGAATTGAAAAATATATGATCGGGTTCAATCCTGCTTACTTAATGAAGTTTAACTTTGAAAAAGATCATACCACTTTATCTGATATAATTTGGGCGATAAAGGATTAAAATTCTTTAACTGGAATCATTCCGAGCCATAAGTATTGATGAAAGCGGGCTTTCTTAACCTTAATGTTATTAATCCTTCGCTTTGCCTAATGTGTCAAAATTTACACGACATATTTGACATAAAATATTTTTATTTTAATCGTATTTTTATTGAACGAGGGGTTCACTTTATTTATTTTCAACATACAAATTTTAAACAAGGTATATAAATAACATTATGAAAAACATTTTCTTATTCGCTCTTGCCACAATTTTTACATTCATTTTTATAAGCTGCGGAGATAACTCGAAGAATGATAACCAAAATCCAGAGAACGGAAAAAAATCAAATTTTCAAAAAAGATACGGCGTTAAGTCCGGAATTATAGAATACGATCTTTCTGGTGTGCAGGAGGGAACAAAAACCCTTTACTTTGATGATTGGGGAATGAGACAAGCTGAATATACCCGTTCCGTTATAAGTGTCAGCGGTTATACAAAAGCCGTTAACCTTGTAACTATAATTGATGGTGAATATCAATACACAATTAATCTTGATCAGAAGACGGGAACAAAAACCAGAAATCCTATTATCAAAGAAATGGAAACTCTTAAATATGAAAAAGGATTTAATGAATTTGGCGAACAAATGATTTTGAAAATGGGTGCGGAAAAGGTTGGCTCTGAAAACTTTCTTGGTAAAAATTGTGATGTTTATGAAATTAAAAAATCCAATACTAAGCTTTGGGTATGGAACTGGATAACACTTAAATCTGAAGTTAAATCACGTGCATTTGATATAAGCACCGTTGCAACAAAAATAGAAACCGATGTCCCGATTCCATCTTCTAAATTTGCAGTACCGGAAAAAATTGTTTTGAATGAGGTTGATCTTGATAATCTTGAAAACGAGATGAGAGAAGAAAATAAATGATTTCGTTTCTTCCAATAGGAGGTGGAAATGAAATTGGTGCAAACAGTTATTACTTAAATTTTAACGGCAATGGAATTATTCTTGATTGCGGAATTCATCCGCAGAAAACGGGATTAGAATCCCTTCCTAATTTTGATTTACTAAGAGATAAATCTGTTGATCATTGTATCATTTCTCACGCACACCAGGATCATATTGGCGCACTTCCCTTTCTTGTAAAAAAATTTCCTTATGTAAAGATTATCACTACACCTCAAACACGTGCGCTGGCAGAGCTTACGCTTCATAACTCAGTCTCTATTTTAAAAAAAGAAATTGAAGAAACAGATTTTGAGTTTTATTCTCATGATGAGGTGGATTTATTAATTAAGATGATTGATTATAAAGAATATAAAAATGAATTTGAACTAAATTCTTTTCATCAATCAGTAAATGCAAAAGTAAATTGTACTTTTTATGATGCAGGACATATTCTCGGCTCAGCGGGAATATTTCTTGAAAATAATGATTATAAAATTTTTTATACCGGCGATATAAATCTTACCGCACAAACACTTCTATCCGCAGCTAATTTACCAGAAACAAAAATTGATACACTGATTCTTGAAACCACTTATGGCGCAACAGATTCAAGTTTGTTATTAGATTGGAATTCTGAATCACTACGCTTTGCAAAAGAAGCAAATAAAATTTTAAATCAGGGCGGTTCAATTCTCATTCCTGTTTTTTCTCTTGGTAAGATGCAGGAAATGCTTGCAACAATATGGCAGTTGATGCAAAAAAGAAAGCTTACAACTGTAGATATTTACACCGGCGGACTCGGAACAAAAGTAAATCGTGCTTATGATTACAACCGTTTTGTTGTTAACAGAGTTGATAGCGATTTTGAATTGAATACAATTCCACAAAAAGATTATTATGAAATTTCAAATCCCGAAGAATTCTTTAAACATCCTTGTATTGTGCTTGCATCAAGCGGAATGATGATTAAAGGTACATCTTCTTTTGTTTTTGCAAAGAGCTGGCTTAAGCAAAAAGATTCTGCAATCTTTACAGTTGGATATATGGATACTAATACTCCCGGTTATGTAATTGCAAATTCTGAACGCGGAGATAAAGTCCAACTAACAGATTTTGATGAACTAGCAGAAGTTAAATGTGAAATAAAGAATTTTAAATTCTCTGCTCACGCAAGAAGAGAAGACTTATTAAAAATTGTAGATAAACTAAAACCTGATAATGTAATTCTAACTCACGGTGATGAAGAAGCATTGGATTGGATAGGTAGTTCAATTCTTAAAAAGTATAAAAGCATTAAAGTGAAAATAGCGTTGGTTGGAAAAGAATTAGATTTTCTTTAGTTGACAGGCGCAAATAATTATTTTTTCTTGTATATTTAAAACAAATAAAATTCATTTTCCTTTTTTAATAGAAGGAAACTTAAAGAACATCAACAGTTTATCTCAGGAGGAGAAAATGTCCCAGCTAAAGAAACAAGTCCAGGATAAGATCGAAGCCTGGCGCCCGCGCACAACCCGTCTTCTAAAAGAATTCGGTAATACTAAATTACAGGAAATAACCATTGAGCAAGCAATTGGTGGAGCAAGAGATATCAAATGCCTTGTTACCGATATTTCTTATCTCGATCCGTTTGAAGGAATTCGCTTTCGCGGATTTACAATCCCGGAAGTTTTAGAAAAACTTCCTAAAGTTCCCGGTGGTGAGATGCCTTATGTTGAAGGATTTTTCTTTTTCTTATTAACCGGCGATATTCCATCAGCAGAAGATGTAAAGGAAGTAGCTGAAGAGTTCAAGAAAAGATCAGCGGTGCCTAAATATGTTTTTGATATTCTGAAGGCAATGCCTAAAGATTCTCATCCAATGGTTATGCTTTCAACTGCAATTCTTTCGATGCAAAGAGAATCCGAGTTTGTAAAAGAATACAACACAGGTAAGTTGAAAAAGAATGATTATTGGTCCCCAACTTATGAAGACGGATTAAATCTTCTTGCAAAACTTCCTGAGATTGCCGCATTCATTTACAGATTAAAATATAAAAACGGCGATATCATTCCATCAGATCCAAAACTTGATCTTGGCGGTAACTTTGCACATATGATGGGCATTGCAAAACCTTATGATGATGTTGCAAGAATGTATTTTATTCTTCACAGTGATCACGAAAGCGGAAACGTTAGCGCACATACAGGACACTTAGTTGCAAGCGCACTTTCCGACCTTTACTACGCAATCTCTGCAATGGCAAATGGACTTGCAGGACCATTACACGGACTTGCAAATCAGGAAGTGCTTGCATGGATTCAAGGTGTTTATAAACAAATGGGAGGTAAAGTTCCTACAGAAGATGAAATGAAAAAATTTGTTTGGGATACTTTGAAAAGTGGACAGGTAATACCGGGATTCGGTCATGCAGTTTTAAGAAAAACAGATCCTCGCTATATGGCACAAAGAGAATTCTGCTTAAAGCATTTACCAAAAGATCCATTATTCCAATATGTTGATTTGCTCTTTAAAGTTGTTCCTCCAATTTTGTTAGAACAAGGCAAAGCAAAAAATCCCTGGCCAAATGTTGATGCACAGTCAGGTGTTATACAATGGTACTATGGATTAAAAGAATATGATTTCTACACTGTACTGTTTGCTGTTGGAAGAGCACTTGGTGTTGTTGCAAACATTATCTGGGATCGCGGACTTGGTTACCCGATCGAAAGACCAAAATCTGTTACAACCGCAATGCTTGAAGAAGTTGCAGGAATAAAATCCTAATTATTAAGTCACCTTACGCAAAAGTGAAACCTTCGAGGTTTAGCTAAAAATGTAGTTAAAATAATAGAAAAATTCTTAATTATTTCAGAAAACCTCGAAGGTTTTTATCAAATGTGCGTAACATAAGTTATTAATTTAATAAATTGATTATTACAAACCCGGTTCCTCAAAGGAACTGGGTTTGTAGGTTTACAAGATTCTGAAATAAATTCAGAATGACAGTATTCGGACAGACTCCCATTATGTAACGTTTTTATTACCCATCAACTAAACAAACTTTCTCTTCAATAAATTATTATATTTCTTAAAACAATTTTCATCTTCTTATCATTTCTTACGGAGAACTATTTTAATGGGTTTTAATGAGGCATTTCTTTCTGTAAAAAATTTAGTCAGTGATTTTAAAGAGAATGAAAAAGCATTTTTAAAGTCGGATTATTCTGAAGCTGATGTTCGGAATGATTTCATCAATAAGTTTTTTATTTCTCTTGGCTGGGATGTAAGACACGAACAGCAAAAAAATCCTTACGAGCAGGAAGTGCGTGTTGAAAAACCTGTGCAGGTTGCTAAAGCTCAAAAGCGTGCTGATTATACTTTTTATCTTTCCCCGAACTTTCGTGATGTAAAATTCTTTGTTGAAGCAAAAAAACCTTTTCACGATTTAGAAAATAAAGATTACTTTTTTCAGACTGTCCGCTATGGATGGAATGCTAACACACCAATTGCTGTGCTTACCGACTTTGAAGAATTTATAATCCTTGATTGCCGCTACCAACCTGATATTAACGACATACTTAACTATAAAATTAAACGCTTCCATTACAGTGATTATGCTGATGAAGAAAAGTTTAAAGAAATATATTTTCTTTTCTCGCGCCAATCTGTTGCAGATAATTCTTTAGAAAAATATGCTGACTCCCAACCTAAACCAAAAGGGAAGAAGAAAGCATTAATAAAAAGTTCACAGCAAAAAATAGATGAAGCTTTTTTAGTTGAACTTGATGAAATCAGAACTACACTTGCAAAATCTTTTAAGAAAAATAACACACATCTAACAAGCGAAGAATTAACTGAAGCCACACAACGTACAATTGACCGTCTTGTTTTTATAAAGTTCTTAGAAGATAAGATGATTGAACCGCATCATTACATAAGTGATTTCGTAAAACCTCATCCCAACCCTTCTCCTTCTAAAGGAGAAGGGCTTGTGAATTCCCTCTCCTTAACAAGGAGAGGGATTAAGAGCCTGCCCCGAATTCATTTCGGGGGTGAGGTTGACTTTGCCACAAATGGTAAAGATGCCAAACAAAAGTCAACTGCCTGGGAAAAGTTTGTGCGCTCTTCCATTACTCTTGATGCAAAATATAACGGCGTGGTATTTAAGAAATGTTTAATTGATTCCAGAAATATTATTGAGCCCGACGACAAAACTTTCTCTGCTATCTGCGAAGAACTCTCTCACGAAAACACTCCATATAACTTTGATATAATTCCAATTCATATCCTTGGCTCTATCTACGAAAGGTTTCTCGGTAAGGTTGTTAATGCAACTGATAAACGCGTTACGATTGAAGATAAACCTGAAGTACGAAAAGCGGGCGGCGTTTATTACACCCCCCAATACATTGTTAATTATATAGTTGATAACACAATTGGTAAACTGATTGCGGGAAAGACGCCAAAAGAAATTGCAAAGATGCGTTTTGCAGATATTGCCTGCGGAAGCGGTTCTTTTTTAATTACTGTTTATGAACGACTTTTGGATTATCACAAGCGATGGTACATAGAAAATCCTGAGCAGGCAAAGAAAGACGGTTGTGTTTTTTATGAAGGTGCTTACCGGCTTTCATTACAGCAGAAGCAGCACATACTTACAAACAATATTTACGGAGTTGATTTAGACAGTCAGGCAGTAGAAGTAACACAGCTTTCTTTGTACCTAAAACTGCTTGAAGATGAAACCACTGCAACTGCAAATGATACGTGGGTAATGTTTAAGGAAAAACTTCTGCCTGACTTAAACAAAAATATTATTAATGGTAATTCACTTATTGGTACGGATATACTTGATCTCACTCTTCAATTCCCGCTACTTCAGAAGGAGTCAACCTCACCCTTAATCCCTCTCCTTCGTAAGGAGAGGGGCAGGGGTGAGGTCGATGAGCTAAAGCTTAAGCCGATGGATTTTGAAAAAGTGTTTCCTGAAGTTATGGCTTCCGGCGGCTTTGATGCGATTGTTGGAAATCCGCCGTATGTGAGAGGTGAGCAATTAAAAGACATTAGAAATTATCTTGGGAATAATTTTGAACAGGTATTCAATGGGACAGCAGATTTATATGTTTACTTCATTTATAAAGCAATAGTACTTCTAAAAGCAAATGGACAATTAGGTTACATTGTTTCTAACAAGTTTACAAAGGCAAATTATGGTCAGAAACTTCGAGAATTTATTGTTAAGAATTATAAGATTACAGAATACATCGATCAATTTTCAGAAAGAGTTTTTAAACAAGCCGCTGTTGATCCTTGCATTTTAATTTTAAAAAATGAACCACCCTCAAATAAATCTATTCTTTTATACAATCAAGAAACACATTTACTTCAATCTAATTTGAATAAAAGTAGTTGGAATTTCTTGAATGATAACTTATATAAAATCAAATCTAAAGTTGAGATTAATGGTAAGGCGATAAAATTATTTGAAAATGTAAACATCTATTTTGGAATAAAATCAGGATTCGCATCAGCTTATATAATTGATAAACAAACAAAAGAGCGGCTACAAGAGTTAGATGAGATTCCAGACGATTATTTTAAGAAATTGTTGAGGGGTAGAGATGTAAAAAGATATGAAAAATCATGGGATGAATTGTTTTTAATAGATATTAGAATAGGTAGGAATATAGATAAATTTGAAAACCTTTTGGCTTACTTTAAATCCTTTAAAAAGCAACTTGAAAATAGAACAGACTACAGACCGGGGGTTATGAAGTGGTTCAACCTTAGACCATGCAGTTATTATGACGAATTTGAAAAACCAAAGATTCTTTATCCGGACATTTCCGAAAGAGGGGGATTCTGCTGGGATGATGAGAATTATTATTTTAACAATACGATTTATATGATTACAAATGCTAAAAAATATTGGGTTGGAATATTAAACTCATCTCTCATATCATGGTATTATAAACAGATTGCATCTGATTTGGGAAAAAAAGGAGTGAGAT
Source organism: Ignavibacteriaceae bacterium (assembly GCA_036796535.1). Lineage (GTDB taxonomy): Bacteria > Bacteroidota > Ignavibacteria > Ignavibacteriales > Ignavibacteriaceae > IGN3. The sequence continues at coordinate 20,400 of DAIRCT010000032.1, read as the reverse complement.
ATTTCAAACAATTTGTTGAATTAATCCCAATTTGTGAGTTGTCTGATTTAGAAATAATTCAGATTGAAAGTCTTGTTAGCCAAATGCTCACTGCCAAAAAACAACTACAGCAAGCCAAAACCGAAAGCGATAAAAATTATCTTGAAAGAAAGTGCGATAGTTTAGACAAACAAATTGATGAGCTTGTTTATGAGTTGTATGGTTTAACGGAAGAGGAAATTAAGATTGTGGAAGGATAATAATATGCACGATGGTGGTTTAAAAATTTCCATTACTGGAATGAGTTGGTATTACAAAGAGGATTTTGAAAACATAAAAAAGATTTTTGTCGATGGAGAAAATATTTGCAAAAGTTATGAAGATTGGCTCCGGATGGCAGAAAAAGGATATAACCATCTCGTCTCTAATGGTGTCTTAGTTGAAAAGGTCTATATAAGTTCAAAATATTTTCCCAAATGGTGTAAGGAGAATAATTTAGAACTAAATAGCAAAGCTCGCCTTCAATTTGGGAACGAAATTGTATACAAAAAATATTTGGAAAAGCAACAATTTGATGCACTATGCCCCATTTTCTTAAGACATAATTTGAAAAATACTTTAACGCAAATAGGAACGGGAGTTTTACTTAGAATTGATGAGCACACTTTTTTATTTACTGCAGCACACGTAATTGATGAGATTAAGTACGGATATTTACTAATACCCACCAATAGCGGATTAAAAGAAATTGAAGGAAGTTATTCGTATTTAGATATATCCAAAAATAAAACTAGAAAAGATGACATTTATGATATAGGATATTACAAGCTAGATAACGATTTTGTTAAATCATTGCATAAAGACTTACACATATCAAATACTAATGACATATATCTATTGGATGATGCGACCAAATCAATGATTTACACTTTTGCTGGTTATCCACACAGCAAGTCAATAATAAAATCTGGTGTAGCACAATCCGAACCGTATTATTATAGTGGATATTCGGTTGGAATAGAAGTTTATTCAAGATATGGATGCGATCCAGCAAAACATATTATAGTTCAATATAGAAGAAACAGGAGTGTAAATCAGGATGGGGAGAAGATATATCCACCAATACCCAGTGGGATAAGTGGAGGAGGAATTTATGTTTGGCCAGAAGATTTTCAAGGTCAACCTACACCGCCTAAGAGACAATTAATTGGAATAGGACATACTTATAAAAAAAATGATGATCTTTTAATTGGTACTAATATTAGAGAGTTTATGAAATGTATTGTGATAAATAATCCTCACATAAAACTTGAATAATAATACGAGTTTAATATATGGACAGTAATTTAATATCTGCATTTTTAGGAGCTTCAATCGCATTTATTTTTTTGCGACTAGGTGATTTCATAAATAGAATAGTGCAAAGAAGATATCTTCATATTACCTCTTTAGTGAGTGTTGAAAGATTATTAAATGAAAATTATGATTTGTTGCACGAGAATGACTATAAGTTTGAAATTATTACTAAACAGTATCAAGAAGGCAAATCAAAGGGATATTCAGTTTTTATTGTGAATAAAGTGAATGAGATAAACTTTGATAATGTATCATTCAATAATATCACCAATATGAATTATTATAATGAATTGCTCAATTATAAGGGCAAGCTTAGACGCTTTAACGGTGATATTGAAACTATGTCCAAAACGATTGAAACTCTGAAATCATCACGATTAGGTAATATTATTTCTGATGAACTTTATATGTATAATTTAGGTCTGATGATCTCTAAGTTTGAAAAAATGCTTAAAGCTAATGATATGTTAAAAGAAATGACCATAGATTTATTAAGTAAGGCTAGGGTTCTTTATAAAGTTGAAAGGAGCCTGTTACAAAAACTGTACTTTAAGTTGGTTAAGAAAAAATATAAGAAGGATTTCAATTCACTAGTAAAAAAAGAAAAAAACAAAGTCGAAAAAGAAATCAAAAACTTTATAGAAAAAGAGCAACAAGCTTTAGACAAAATGTTCAAAGATAAATAAGTCGACTAAGGCAGCGAATTTAAATCAACTTCAGCAAGCCAAAACCGAAAGCGACAAAAACTATCTTGAAAGAAAGTGCAAGCAACTAGATAAAAAATTTAATGAGCTTGTTTATGAGTTGTATGGTTTAACGGAAGAGGAAATAAAAATTGTGGAAGGAAAATAAACGACCTCATCCCAACCCTTCTCCTTTTAAAGGAGAAGGGCTTTATGCAAAGAATTTGAAAATAAAATGTTAGAATTAAGAATATGAGCAACAAACCAAATTCATCTTTTTCAGAATTAAACGATAAACTTCTTGCAGGACAAGCTTCGTTAGAGCTGAAAGAAATTGATGAGCTTCTTATTAATCTTCGCATCGAATTAAATCGTGCCGTAACTAATAAACATCTTAATTCCGAAAGTGAAACTGAAATCTGGCAGAGTATTTTTAATGGCTTATTCAGCAGTGAGCTTGCAAATCCGTTTATGGAAAGTATGGATAAAGATTTGTTTTATTCTTTTGGTGAGTATCTTACTTTGTCATCAAATCAATCCAATCAAAAAATAATTTCAATAATTCACAACTATCTGAATTTATTCCGCAATTCAGCTTTTCTTCAAAAGATTTATGATGAAAGAAGATGGGATAATTTAATTCACACACTTATCGTTCAAAGCAATTATACTTTTGATGTATTATTTAATCAGCGCGTTAATCAGTACAAAAAGAAAAATCTTTTCCGCATTATAAAAGATGATAAAACCATTGATTATAGCTGGCAGAAAACATCTGAAATAGTTTCATCATACCGATCCGCAATCCATCATATACTTTTTGAAATGGAAAGTGACAATAAATTTGTCGCCTTCTTGCTTGAGAACAGTTTTGATATGGCATTACTTGATATTGCCTGCCTTACCTCGGGTGTTGTTAATGCGATGATACCGGCAAACTCTGTTTCAGAACATATTTCTTTCATTCTTAATCAAACTAAAGCACCAATACTTTTTACTGATGATGAAAAACAACTCGCAAAAATCAGATCGATAAAAAAAGAAGTACCGAATCTTAAAACTGTTGTAATGTTAAAAGGAAACGCAGCAGAAGATTGGGTAATTAGTTTTGAAGAATTTAAAGCAATGGCTTCGCATCAAAATAATATTAAAGATGTTATAATTAAACCTGATTCACTTGCAACGTTGATGTACACTTCCGGTACCACCGGTGAACCAAAGGGAATAATGTTTTCTCAAACTAATATTGTTTATAAAAGATTCTGCCGCGCAATGGCGATTCCCGGTATTAGCGATCAAGATCGTTTTCTTGCATTCCTTCCGCTCTATCATACTTTTGGGCGTTGGTTTGAAATGATCGGTTCAATCTTTTGGGGTGCAGAGTATTGTTTTATGGAAAATCCCGCTGTTGAAACTATGATCAAAGATATGCGCCTTGTTAAACCGACAATATTTATTTCCATCCCTAAAAAATGGATTCAGCTTTATGAATACATAACCGCACGCACCGATATTGAAGTTGATGACGAAGAAAAAATTAAAGAAGCTGTTTCGTATGCTACTGGCGGTCAACTTAAGTGGGGACTTTCTGCTGCAGGATTTTTACCGCCGGATATTTTTAGATTCTTTCAACGATACGGTGTTGAGTTGATGAGCGGATTTGGTATGACCGAAGCAACCGGCGGCATTACCATGACTCCTCCATTTCAGTACCGTGAAAACTCTCTCGGTAAAGCTTTGCCGGGAATAGAAATAAAACTTGGCGAAGATGGTGAGATATTAATTCGCGGACCTTATGTGATGCTAAATTATTATGGTCAAAAACCTGAAGATACATTTGATGCCGATGGATGGCTTGCAACCGGTGATGTGATGCGAATGGATAAAGATGGATTTATTGAAATTATAGATCGTAAAAAAGAGATTTATAAAAATGTAAAAGGAGAAACAATAGCTCCGCAAAAAATTGAAAATCTCTTTCGTGATTTTGAATTTATTAAGCAGGTTTTTCTCGTTGGCGATCATCGTCCTTTTAATACTGTTTTAATTTATCCTGATCTTGAATCCGATAATTCTCCATTAAAGAATATGGATGAACAGCAAAAGCAGGAATATTTTTCTACTGTAATTGTAAGTGTAAATAATTTCCTTGCACCTTTCGAAAGGATTGTTGATTTCAGAATCATTGATCGCCAGTTTAGCGATGCACATCACGAACTAACGCCTAAAGGAACTTATAAGCGCCGGGTTATCGAAAAGAATTTTGATGAAATTATAAATTCGATGTATCAGAAAGACCATCTTTCACTTCGACTTGGCAAATACGAGGTAAGAATTCCGAATTGGTTTTTGCGTGAAAAAGGTGCATTAAGCCGTGATGTTTTTTTGAAAGAAGATCAGATTTCAATTCCCAAAGTAAAATCGTCTTTAACAATAAAAATTCTTGATGATGTTAAAAATATTTTTCAGATCGGGAACTATGCTTACGTTATCAACACCAGGCAAATTGATCTACAAGATATATTAACAAATCCATTTTATTGGCTTGGTAATGTTGAGCTAATAAACTTTGCCGGACCCAGTATATTTCAGTGGTACCGAAAGATCGAAGCAGAAAAGGAGATTTCTTTTTTAGAAAGAGTTACTCCCGTTAGTTTACACGAAAGTTTAAAAAATAATCTGGCAGAGATGATTTCCGTAAAGGAAATTTCATTAGTCGGATTACACCTGGCAACTGCAATGCTTCAATCCGAAGTAGAAAAGGATAATGAACTGGCACTGGATTACTTTAATGAAGTTTTAAGGGATTCAAAAGCAAACCATTATAAATTAGCATTAGAAATTGCACTTCGTCCGGTATTAGTAAATAAAGTTAACATCCGCCGTAAAATGTTTCTGGCAGCATTTCAAACTATAAAAAAAGATCTCTTCCACCGTTTATTGGATTTATATATTCAAACTGACTACAAATTTTTAAGTAAAGATTTAATTAATGATATAAATAACTTAAGCCGCGGTGATGAAAATCTTAATGAAATTGAAAAGGTACTTGAGAAACATATTATTAATGTAACTGCTAAAACAAATCTTAATAAAACTGCAATTCCATCTCTATTTGATTTACTTGTAAACTACGGCGTTAATCATCCCTTAAGTTATTATAGAATCAGAAGATTTTTTCTAAAGCATGAACTTTATGGAAACACAAAAGATATCCGCACCATCGCTAATAAATCACGGATGCTTATCCGGCAGCAGTTTATGCTGTGGTTGGGTGAAAATCATAAAGTGTCAATTGATCCTGAAACCGGTGAAGAATATCGCTGGGATGATGTTCTTATATTCGATCAGGCAATACCAATATCTGAACAAAGCATTATCAGAAAAGCAATAACTGAAAAACAAATTATCAGAGAAGCAATATTTTTGTTTTCAGGAGGAGTGCTCATATCACTTAACAATATACTGCCTTCAGGTGTATGGATAAGCAAATTTTTAGATTCGGATGAGAGATCAGTTTTTCGCGTTACTGTACAAACAAGATTTTTAGGCGGCTTCGATATTGCACTTCATCTGAATAAAACAGCACCAATGGAAATGATTGAAGAAGAACTTAAATGGAAAATAATTGCAGGCACAGAAATAAATGGTGAAAAGCTTGCTGCCCGCTTTGGCGGCTTGTGGGAAGAATATAATCTCTGGACTGAAGAATTTATTAATGAAGAAACTGTTGAAAGATTTATCAGACGTGAATACAAAAAAAGGGATGACACCGCAATTGAAAAACTCCGTAACCTGTGGAAATTTTTTGTTTGGAATGCTGCTGCGGCTTATATAAAATTCTGGAAGTTATCGGAGATGAAGATGGAACTTACCGATACAACTCCGGATGGAATTGTAGTTTCTCCTCACGATTATCAAACCGGATGCATAATTACTTCGTTTTCTAGAAGAAGAAAAACAGAATCAACGTTCGGCTTTATAATGAATTTTTACGAAAGCTTTGTAAAGCAAACAGAAGAAAAATATCCATTAATAAAAAAAGCTTCTGTTTGGAATGCGATTTTTTCAGGAATTATTGAAGCAGAAGGAATAGATGACGGAGTGAATCTAATCAATAAGTTCAGGCATGAGTTAAGCAGTTCTGATTATGAAAAGAAAAGTGAAGTGCTTCTTCGTATCGATTCTTTTCTTCGTAATATTAAAAATCATGGATTTCTTCCTAAGCAGCTATACTTTGCAGTAAAAAGATTTCACCGCTGGTACAGCTTAAACAGAAGTGCATCATTATCAGCACAGGCAGAAATGCTTTATGAATTATATGAAACTTATCACTTGTTTGAACTTGAAGAACAGTATCCAGCCGCACGAACAAGATTTTTTCTTGAGACTGTTTTTTATAATTCACCGCAAAGATTTAAAGATGTACTTAGAGAACTTGTAACTAAACAACGACATCGAAAAATATCTAAAGAAGAATCACTAAAACTAATTTCGGCATTACATTTTGAATTTGAACTTGATGAAAAAGAAACTTATTTCATAACACGTTTGGGATTCCCGCATCTTAAACCATCTGATTCGGCAGCTCTGTTAAAAATAAAAACCGAATTAACATCACAACCAAATCTTGTTGTGCAATTACAAGATGATGACGGAAATCTGTTTACTATAAGAAATCCTGTTAACCCAAAAGAGATATCAAAACTTCATCAGCTTTATCTTGAAGCAAATCTAACAGTAAACTTTAGACCTGAAAACCAATATCTGGTTGCTGTTTCGGAGCGCGGATTTATTATCGGCGGAGTGTTTTATTACCGTAGTGATGAAGATACGGTGCATATGGAAAAAATAGTTGTATCCAATCGTTATCGCCGCAAAGGTATAAGTGAAGGTTTGATGAATGAATTGTTTAACAGAGTAAAATCCGATAACATTAAATTTGTTACAACAGGATTTTTCCGACCTGAATATTTTTATCGCTTTGGATTTAAGATTGAAAGAAAATATTCCGGATTAGTTAAAGAGCTTTAAC
>DAIRCT010000032.1:0-13247 GCA_036796535.1 Ignavibacteriaceae bacterium | reverse complement strand
CTAAGGTGTACTACACTTTTGAAATATAGATATTTTCACTTTCTGCTTTGTGAAAATCACTTTAACTAATTTTGTACAGATAGAAAATGTAAAGTTTTATTATCATTAATTATTACAAATAAATAAAATGAAAAAATATATACTAACCTCAATAGTAATTTATTTAATGCTTGGCTGTTCAACTTCTCAGCAAATAACAATTTTAACTCCGCATAAAATAGATGGTAATACCGTTACGGTATTTACTACTGCTGATGACACTAATCTTAGATTAACTCTTACAGATAAACTAACGTTCAAACCGGCTGTGCAGCCATTAGAATCAGAAATTTCTGTGTTTGTAAATCCAGAGAAACAGTATCAAACATTTATTGGAATAGGCGGAGCTATTACAGATGCCTCCGCAGAGGTATTTGCCAAACTACCAAAAGATAAACAGCAGGAATTATTAAGTGCTTACTATGATAAAGATAAGGGAATTGGCTATACGCTTGCTCGCACAAATATTCACAGCTGTGATTTTAGTTCTGGTAGTTACACTTATGTTTCTGATGAAGATAAAAATTTAACCACATTCAACATACAACACGACAAACAATTCCGTATTCCGCTTATCAAAAAAGCGATTGAAAGCACCGGTGGAAATTTATTGCTCTTTGCAAGTCCATGGAGTCCTCCTGCTTTTATGAAGAACAATAAAGATATGCTGCATGGCGGCAAGCTCCTTCCGGAATATTATCAATCGTGGGCAGCATACTTTACAAAGTTTATTAAAGCATATCAAAGTGAAGGAATTCCTGTTTGGGGAATTACACTGCAAAACGAACCAATGGCAACACAAAGATGGGAGTCTTGTATTTTTACAGCAGAAGAGGAAAGAGATTTTCTTAAAAACTTTCTCGGACCCACAATGGTAAATGAAGGTTTGGGTGATAAAAAAATTATTGTGTGGGATCATAACAGAGATTTAATGAATCATCGTGCTGATATAATATTTTCGGATCCGGAAGCTTCAAAATATACTTGGGGACTTGGCTTCCACTGGTACGAGTCGTGGTCCGGTGGAGAAGAGATGTATAATAATGTTGGCAAAGTAAATGAATCTTATCCTGATAAACATCTTTTATTTACAGAAGGATGTGCAGAAACTTTCAGACCGAATGGTTATCAATCGTGGAAGAATGCTGAACGCTACGGCCGCTCTATGATTAATGATTTTAACAATGGAACTGTTGGCTGGACTGATTGGAATATTTTGCTTGATGAAAATGGCGGTCCAAATCACGTGGAAAATTTTTGTTTTGCCCCGATGCATGCTAACACAAAAACCGGCGAATTAATATATACCCCATCATATTATTATATCGGACACTTTTCAAAATTCATCAGACCAAATGCTAAGCGTATAAGTACAGCAAGCAGCAGAAGCCAATTATTAAGTACATCTTTTATAAATACTGACGGTAAAATAGTTACAGTTGTAATGAACCAAAGTGATCTTGAAATAAAATATAAGCTATATGTTGGATCTAATGTTGCGGAGGTTGTGATACTTCCACATGCAATTCAATCTTTAATTTATTAAAAATTATGGTTAACAAATATGAAACAGAGTATAATTTTTCTAAACTCATTCTTAATGATGTTTTTTATGACTGAAATTCTAACTGCACAAAATGACGATTGGGCAAATCTTAATCGTTATAAAGATGAGAATTTTAAAATCGGTTCACCGGCTGAAAATGAAAACAGAATAGTTTTTATGGGCAATTCAATAACGGAAGGATGGTTACAAATCAATCCTGAATTTTTCAAAGATAAACCGTATTTAGATAGAGGAATTAGCGGTCAAACAACTCCGCAAATGCTGGTAAGATTCCGGCAGGATGTTGTAAACTTAAAACCAAAAGCAGTTGTAATTCTGGCCGGCACCAATGACATTGCAGGTAACACAGGTCCTTCTACCCTTGAGATGATTGAAGATAACATTGCGTCAATGGTTGAAATTGCAAAAGCAAACAACATTAAAGTTTTACTGTGTTCAGTTCTTCCAGCATTTGATTATCCATGGAAACCAGGATTAAATCCCGCAGAAAAAATTGTTGAATTAAATAAGTGGATTAAAAATTATTGTGAAGAAAATAAACTCATCTATGTAGATTATTTTACTCCAATGGCTGATGAACGCAATGGATTGAAAAAAGAATATTCTGAAGACGGAGTTCATCCAAATGAAGACGGTTACAAAGTAATGGCACCGCTAGTTGAAGAAGCAATTGAGGAAGTGTTATCTGAATAAAGTCCTATTTTGGATACGAGTTTACAATAGACTTATTGTAAAAAGTAAATATGACCTTTAAGATATGTCAATTTTCAAAATTTCACTCATTTCTTTACTTTCACACATAACTTTTCAAACTATAAGGAGTTTTAATGAGCAGAGAGATTCATCGTTGGTACAGCCCAAATTTAAATAAGGAAATGGAAATTGTGGTTTACGGACACTATGGTTATGCCTTGCTAATGTTTCCCACAGCAGCGGCTGATTATCTTGAGTATGAAAGGTTTAATCTGATTGATTCAATTGGCGGTTATTTACGTGATGGAAAATTAAAGGCATTTTCAATAAACAGCATAAACAACGAGAGCTGGTTGAATAATAGCATGCATCCCGCTGATAAAGCAATTCGTCATCAGCAATATAACCGTTATGTTGTTGAAGAGGTCGTTCCTTTTATACATAATCATTGCAAAGGTTTGGTGCCCATTATTACAACAGGCGCTTCACTTGGTGCCTTACATGCAGCAAATAATTTTTTCAGACGCCCGGATATTTTTAGCGGTACTATCGCAATGAGCGGTAGTTACGATTTGAAAAGTTATACAAAAGGATATTTTGATGAAAATGTTTATTTCAATTCACCTGTAGATTATCTGCCAAGATGGGATGATGAATATATGTTTAATAAAATGCGTAAGGGAAGAATTGTAATTGCAAGTGGACAGGGAAATTTTGAAGACCCCGATGCATCAAGACAGTTATCTGACATACTCAATGCACGCGGGGTAAAACACTGGTTGGATTTGTGGGGCTACGATCAACCACACGATTGGCCTACGTGGCGAAGTATGCTTCCCTATTTTCTGGGTTATATTAAATTTTAATTTATGTCGTCATTTCGAATCCACTTTAGTGGTTGAGAAATCTTTACTGTTTCTTGGAGAGGATTTCTCATCGTAAAACTACTCGAAATGATTTTCTGCAGCTTACGTGCTGCATATATTATATTTATTCAAAAGGATTTATGAACTGGAAAGAATTTTTAAAAGTAAAAAGGAATCAAGTTGAGTTTATTATCACTCTTCTGCTTCTTTCTATAATATTAACAGCACTAACAACTTTTTTAAATTTTGTTGAAGCTCGCCACGGAGTTGTATTACCCGACCCAGTCTTAAATTTTTTTAATCCGACTGATTTAACCTGGCTGACATTTGCCTTGATTTATATTTCTATTGTTGTTGGTATTGCAACTTTAGCTAAAGATCCCACAAGATTATTATTTACAATACAGCTTTATATTTTAATGGTAGCAGTTAGAATCCTTGCAATGTATTTGCTACCTTTAGATCCACCGGCAAAAATTATAATACTTAAAGATCCACTCGTTGAATTTTTTGGAACAGGACAAACATTAACCAAAGATCTTTTCTTTTCCGGACATACCGCAACTTTATTTATTTTATTTTTAACATCAGAAAAGAAAACAATTAAACAAATTTTTCTCATCAGTACAATTTTAGTTGCATTTTCCGTTTTGCTTCAGCATGTACATTATACTATTGATGTTGTTGCTGCCCCATTTTTTACTTACGCCTGTTATAAACTGCTTAAAAAAATAAAATCATATTGAAGTAATGGAAAAAGAATTAAAACAAGAAGAAATATTTTCAATCCAGAAATTTGTTTCCAAAGATTTTGTTAAGAGCGATTATTCATCCCTGATTCCAAATAATGATTTTGAAAGACTGGAAGAGTTTAAAAAATATCTCACAGAAAAAATGAAAGATTTACTTGATAATAATTATGATCTTCTAATCAACACTCTTTATAGAATTGATATCAGCGAAAGAAAGCTTAGCGAACTCTTCTCGGCAAAAAACAGGGACATAATTCCAGAAAAACTTGCAGAGCTTATCATCGAAAGACAAATTGAAAAGATACACTTCCGTAGAAAATATCAGGAAGGGAAATTATAATATGTTTTTACCTGCAAAACCGGATGTAAGATTTACAAGCTGTAAAATTTTGTTAAATTGAAAATTATCCATTCATTAGCTAACTTCATCCATAATAAATAATACATTATTAAAATATTCTAAGTTGAACCTAATTTTAGCTTAGAAGGAGCCAGTATGGGATTATTTGAATCAAAAAGATTAAAAGAACTGGAAAAAGAAAAAGAAGAAGTTCTTATTCGGCTTAACAGTATCACGGAAAAAGAAGATACCGTAAGGCATCTTAATGATGTTCTTAAAAAGATGCGTATTGAAGTTTCCGAATTAAACGAAAAGAAACTTAACCTATCAAAAGATATTGAAGTTTTAGACGAGCAGAAAAATCAAATCAGATCAGATATAGAAAGCTTAGGAAGGGAAATTTTAAATCTACGATCAATTAAACTTGAAGAACAAAACTCTATTCTTACTTATTCAGAAAAAATTGATACACTAAAAAGTCAGATTGAAAAAAGAGACAAACAAAATTATGATGAGTCAGCTTCGGTTTTGGATTTATCAGAAATTCAAAACAAAAAGGATGAGATAAAACAACTTCAAAAACAATATGATGATCTTAACGACAAGATTCGTTCTGCAGAAGAGATAATTGAAGAGCTAAGTGAAACGGAAGATCAATTAAACGAAAAGATAAAAGAAAAAACCGAAGAACTGGAAAAATTAAATTCTAAAAAACTTAGCAAAGTCAATGATGAAGTAAAAAAGATCGAGGATAAAATTGCCGGGCTTGAAGTAAAGCAACAGAATATCATCTCTGAGATTAAGGATAAGGAAAAAGAAATTGCTGAGCTAAAGCAAAAGATTTCAAGTCTCAAAGAAGAAGAAAACAAATCCATAGACTTCTTAAACAGCGTTGAAGAAGAGGTTAAGCAAAAGCAAAATCAAGCAGAATCATTAGACTCAATTTTATCTGATTTGCATAAGGAAGAAGGAGAAAAGAGAAATTCGTTATCTCTTTTAAGTGAACAGTTGACTGAGCAGGAATCAAAGGTTGAGGCAATCAAAAAAGAGTTGTCCGAGTTAGAAGCGGAACAAAAGAAAAGACATTCAAAATTATCAAAACTCTTAGGACAGTTTAAAAATAAAGAAGACTTAGAAGAAGAAAAGAAATCACATCTTGCTGAATTAGAAATTTTAGAAAAAGAGCGTATTCACCAAATTGAGGAATTATCCTTTGAAGCTAAGCAGCATGAATTAAGAAGCGCTTATTTAAAGGAGGAAATAGAAAAACTTTCCACCGAAGAATCCGAAAAAAGAAAAATTGTTGATGAACTTAATCAACAGCTTGTAGTTGAGGAAAATCTTTTAGATAAAAAAAGAGTGAGCTTTAGAGAACTTGAATTGATGGAGCAGGAACGACTTGAAAAACTTGAAAAGTTAAACAAAGACATTCAGGAAGCAGAACTTAAATTTGGGTACTTGAAAAAAGAAAAATCTGATGTTGAAGAAGAGGCGGATCGATTAAGAGGAAGTATTTCGGAGATTTCCGAGCAGATTAAAAACCAGGAATCAATTCTTGAACAAAAACTTGCCGATATAAAAAACCTGGACGAAGAAGAAAATAACAAAACTCTTAAGATTGAGGAGCGATCGCGGGAAATAGAAAAACTTGAGTTACGTTTTTTCGCTTTGAAAAAAGAGTTGGATGATTTTCTTGAATTACAGCAGGAAAAAGAATCACGCATTTCTGAAATTCAAACCGAGATAAAAAATCAGGAATTGCTTCTGGAAGAGAAAAAATCAAATCTGCAAAAACTTGAAGCTGAAGAACAAGAAAGAATCGTTAAGATAAAAAATTTATCTGAAGAGATAATTAAGAAAGAAAATAAATTCGATTTACTTAAAAAAGAAATTGCTGTCCTAAGTGATGAGGAAGAATTACGAAGAACCCGTCTTGCCGAACTTTTAGAAAGATTAGATGAGAAAGAATCTCTTGTAGAGCAAAAATCTAGTTCATTTTTTGCTATGGAACAGCAGGAGCAGAATTTGAAGGATCGAATTCAGACGCTTACCGAACAGCTGCAGACAGAAGAATTAAAACTTGAAAATCTAAAATCTGAAATTGAAAAACTTTCAGAGGAAGAGGAAGAAAAGAGAAGCACACTTGATAAAATCAGCAATGAAATAAACGACAGATATTCAACTCTTGCATTAAAATTAGTTGATCTTGAAAATTCTGAATTCGAAAAGAGAAAAATTGTTGATGAACTTTCAACTCAGATTGAAAAGCAAAGTACCGAAGCATTGCAAGTTCGTTCAACACTGGAAGAGTTACGCAATGCAGAACAAAATACCCGGCTTAAAGTTGATCAGTTAGCTGAGCAAATAAAAGAAAAAATGGATAAGCTGAATGCTTTGGAAAACAATCTTAGTGTAAGGGAGAATGAAGCTGCTAAGTTAGAATTTGAGATGGCAGAAAAATTAAAAGAGTTAAATGATACTAATGCCAGACATCAAAAATTATATGAATCAATAGAGGCAAAACAAAAAGAACTTTTAGCGGTTGAAGAATCTTTGAGCATTAAAGGCAAACGATTATCAAAATTAAATATTGAAGTAGCAGAGTTAGAGGCAAAACACAGTCAAATATTAAATGAAACTAATCGGCTTGAAAATCTTAAGATTGATGTTCATAATAGAACCTTGATTGAACAGGAAACATTGGATAAGCTGAATAAAGAAAAGGAAAAAGTAAAAGAGCTTCTTCCTTTGCTTGAACAACGCCGCGAAGAAATAGAAAAAGGTAACATCGATCTTGAAAACCGATTTGCAAAAATGTTTCAGCGATTTAATTCAGAGATGAATGAAATCACCAAAAAGCGCAATGTACTTGAGCAAATTGTATTGAAAAAAGAAAAAGAAATTGAAGAAAAAGATCAGCTTCTGTTTGAAAAGGTAAATACACTTGAAGAAACTGACCGCGTTTTAAGTATGCGTCAGGCAGAAATTGATTCTTTTGAACAACTGCTTAAATCTTTTAATGAAAAGAAAGAACAGCTTAGAAATGATTTATTAAAATTGGAAGAGCAAGCTGTTGAAAAGAGAAGTTTTAATGAAGACATCAAACTTGAAACTGAACTTTTACTTAAAAAGAAAATTTCTATAGAGCAGAGTTTGCAGGAATTGTTAAATGTTATGAATCTGAAGTTTGTTGAGACAAAAGATAAACGAAATAAAATCGAAAAAGAGATTAGAGAATATGAAGAAAAAATTGAGGGGATTAATTTAAAAATATCAGAATCTATGGATGAGCTTGTTGAACTTCAAACTGCAATTAGTATGATTAAAGTTGAACACGAAGAGCATCGGGGTAATGTTGTTAAGCTTGCTTCAATGAAGAAAAAGCTGCAGGAAGAAATAGGTAAAAATCAAAGGGTTCTTCAACGTTATCAAAAAATAAGAGAGAAACTAAAAATCGAGCAATCAATTCTTAAAAACAGACAGGAATCAATTTCAAGAAATGTTCCATCTGGTAACACAGATCAGACTGAGAATAATGATGCATCACCAGATAGTTCACGCATTTTTAAGATATAAGTATTTAGAAATTTATAACGGGATCATATGATGATCCCTCTTTTCTATTTTCATTTGCGCCGTTCATCAAAATTATTATTTGATAAAAAGACAATTATTTTAATTTGCACATAAAATTTATTTAAGGAAAATTTATGGAAGCAAAAAAACTTATAGTGCCGCTTATTATTCTTTTTTTATTAACACTAACAGGCAAATCCACAGCGCAACAAGTTGGAATAAATCTTTCACTCGCAATTCCGCAAGGTGAATTTGCCGATCAAGTAGATAATTTAGGCGGAGGGTTGAGCGGTGAATTTTTAATTCTTAGCCCCAAACTAAAATCTCCAATTGGATTCGGCATTAACCTTGGCTATTACATTTATGGCATGGAAAGCCGAAGAGAGCCATGGAGTAATACAATACCTGATGTTTTTTTAGACGTTAATAGAACAAATAACCTTTTTAACTTTCATATTCTTTTTCAGATTGGATTACCGCAAGGACGAATAAGACCTTACGCTGAAGGATTGTTCGGTGGATCATATCTCTATACTGAAACGTCTGTAAGCGGTCAATATAATTCAGATAACATTGCAAGTACCACTAATTATGATGATTGGGCATGGAGCTATGGTGTAGGTGGAGGAATTTTAATTCTTCTATCAGGGGATCCGGTTACTGAAGAAGGAGCTGTTTACCTTGATTTAAAGGGTAGATATCTTTTTGGTTCAGAAGCTGAATATCTTAAAGAAGGATCAGTTGAGATAATAGGTGGTCAGGTAAGATACTATCCGAGTCAATCTAAAACAGATTTATTAACTCTACACGCCGGTGTAAAAATAGCTTTAAATTTTAATAATTAATTTTCTTTGTAGTTTTAAAATGCCATTAGTAAAATTAAAAAGGGGACGGGATAAATCTTTTTTAAGAAAGCATCCCTGGATTTTTTCCGGAGCAATAGATTCAGTTAAAGATTTGAAACAAAATGGTGAAACTGTAGAAATTATTTCCGCTGATGGTAAACCACTTGGTTATGGCTCTTATTCTGCTCATTCCCAAATCACCGTTCGTGTTTTATCCTTTAATCCGAGTGATAAAATTGATATTGATTTTTTTAGAAATAGAATTGAAAGTTCAATCGAATTACGCAATAATTTAATTAACACACAATCAACAAATGCTTATCGAATTATTAATGCTGAAAGTGATTTTCTACCTGGACTTGTTGTTGATAAATATGATAATTATCTGGTATGCCAATTCCTTTCTGCTGGCGCTGAGTTTTGGAAAAGGGAAATTGTAGAAGTATTAAATAGTATTTTTAATCCCGCTGGAATTTATGAACGCTCCGATGTTGATGTGAGAGAAAAAGAAGGACTGCAACCTGTTAAAGCAGTTCTATCCGGAAAAGAGCCCGCTGAATTTATTGAAGTAATCGAAAATGAAAATAAATTTTTTGTTGATATAAAGAGCGGTCATAAAACGGGATTTTATCTGGATCAAAGAGATAATCGAAATATATTATCACTATTTGTAAGTGATAAGGAAGTACTAAATTGTTTTTCATATACCGGTGGATTTGCAGTGTATGCACTAAGGGGAGGAGCAAAGAAAGTTATCAATGTTGATTCTTCGGCGGATGCACTATCTCTTGCAGAAAAGAATTTATCACTTAATAAAATAGATTCTTCGAGATACGAAAATACCCGTGATGATGTATTTAAATATTTAAGAAAACTCCGGGACACAAATAAACAATTTGATGTTATCATACTTGATCCGCCCAAGTTTGCTGAATCTGTAAGCCAGGTTGAAAAGGCGAGCCGTGGATATAAGGACATTAATCTTTTAGCTTTAAAATCCTTAAAGAAAAATGGGGTGCTATTTACGTTTTCGTGCTCAGGGCATATCACACAAGAGCTTTTTAATAAAATAGTTTCGGATGCAGCCATTGATTCCGGAAGAGAAGTTCATATTTTAAAATTTCTAACGCAATCTTCCGATCATACTATATCAACATCATTTCCTGAAGGGCTTTACCTTAAAGGATTAGTTTGTGTTGTAAGCTGAACTTGGAATAAATTAATCTTTATGAGGAAAATTTATTTGTTACATTAGTTTTTATTTAAGTATTTGCGAAAGATTACTTTATTATTTTGAAATATATTTTTAAAACATTAGTTTTTAATAGTATTTACTCTATAATTTTGGTAAACGTTATTACATTTAACTAATCACTATATTATTAACAGGAGGAAAAATGAAACAATTAACAATTCTTGCCACTCTTATCTTGTTCTTAGGATTAACATCAATAGCAACCGCTCAAATTCAGAGTGGTACGTGGATGACAAAGGTTGGTGATACCGCCTACAATCTTGACACTAATACCGGTGAAAGAGCTATGACTGTTGAAGTTAACTTCAAAAAACCATTTGATGTAAAACCAAAGGTTATTCTTTCCGTTACACAATTAGATGGAGATAAAGCATTCAACCAAAGATATAATGTTGAAGTTTTATCAGTTTCAAGAGATGGATTTACAATTAAAATCCGCACCTGGGCTGATTCAAAAGTTTATAGTATCAGTGGTTATTGGTTAGCTTATACAGAATGATATTTTTTTATAGTTAGATTTTTAATGCCATATCAATTACGATATGGCATTTTTATTTTAAAACAAGGAATTCGTGCTTCCAAATTATTATCTTCCACTATTAAATAATTAGAAAAATATTTTTTATTGAAATATTATTCAGGAGATGGCTTTATGAATATTAAATATATTTTAGTCCTAATTGCATTAGGTTTATTTATTATTGTATGTCTTCAAAATGTTGAACAAATTCCAATGCATTTTCTTTTCTGGGAATTTAATATTTCGAAACTTCTTTTATTAATTTTAATTTTAATCATTGGGATATTTATTGGGATGTTAATTCCTGGATTATTAACAAAATCTTCAAAACAAAAAGATAATATTACGGCTAAATAAAACCTTATTTATAAAATGAAAAATAAACTAATATTAATTTTTATTTCTATTAGCGTACTACTTCCTGGTTGTCTAAAAGAAATGAAAGAAAAAGAAATTACTATTTCCGTTAAGGAAGAAGATCCAATAAAACTTTTACAAAGTTTGACTGTTGATACGCGTAAAACAGAAGTGATGATCTTGGGTACACCTCATTTAAGAACTCTGCAAAAAAGCGTGGATAGCAAACTATTTGATTCCCTATTTAACACTCTTAAAAAGTATGCGCCGAATCAAATTGCTATTCAGTCGCTTTCACCAAATTATATTTTTTATTTTTCAAAGGTCAAAGATAATCTGGATAAAACAGTTAATGATGAAGTACATTTAATAGCTGAACTTGGTATTCTTACTCAAAATAAATTACATTTAAATTATTATACAGCAAGTTCGTCATCTGATTCATTACTTAAACAAATTTCTGGGGTTAATAAAGATAAAATTAATTCGTTTCGGATTGAATTAATTAACAATTTGGTTGCTTCATTTAATATTTATTCGGCAGCTTTGCAATGGAGTTACCTTCCGGAGTCCGTACGTACAAAAACCAATAGTTTGCCCAAGCCGGTTGTTGACGAGTTAAATCGAATAATAAATTCAACCGATGAAGTAAACACAATTGCAATAAATCTTGCAAAAAAACTTGGTTTGCAAAGTCTGGTCTCTGTTGATGATCAACAGGATAAAGATTTATACATTAAAATTATGCCTGAATTAACAAAGCAATTGATAGATGATACACTATACAATCGTGCAGCAAATTCTGAAGTGTACAAAACCACCGATGGTATTTTTAAGAAAGGATATGAACATAAAAATCTTCTGCCATATTTTCTGTATATAAATTCTCAGGAATATGCAATCAAAGATGCCGAGGCACAGTGGGGTATTTTTTATAAACTAAATCTTAAATCCGGTTTAGACCGGACGAGAGCCGCATTGTGGGAGGTAAGGAATCTTAATATTGCTTCTAATATCCGAAGAGCAACATCACTCAATCCGGGAAGCAGGCTGCTTGTAATAGTTGATCCTTCTCATAAACCATTTTTAGAGGCTTATCTTAGCAGTCTGGGGGATATAAAAATTATGCAGTTAAGTTCTTTACTTCAAAAATAAAAAGGGCTCGAAAGCCCTTTAATTTTTTATTTAGATTTTAATTTTTCAGTTTCAACTTTTGTTTTGGTAGAAACACCAATTAAACTATAAGCCGGGCAAAAATTAAACACACCTGTAAGAAGTGGAACAATGCCTACAAGTCCCCACCAGCTTTGATAAATAAATCCAAGTGCAATGATAACAATTCCGAGAATAATTCTAATCACTTTATCTGCGCTCCCAACATTTGGTTTCATAATGAACTCCTTTTTAATTAATTAAAAATTTGATTTATTAATCTAACAATAATAAGATGCAACTAAGAGATTATTGGATTCAAACATTGTTATTTATTAAATAATTGCATTAACTGTAAAATTGATCATTGATTTTTTTGAATTTTGGTCTGTTCAATAATATGTTTTCTTTTTAATCTTTCTTCTGTTGCCGGCTCAATATGAATAAGCACATTTGTTATATGCGGAAATGAGTTAATTAATCTGTTTTTTACGTTATGTGAAATTTCATGTCCTTGATAGACTGAAATATTTCCATCAACAATTACGTGCATATCTATATAATACTCAAGCCCCATTTTTCTCGCAAAACATTTGTCTATTGCAATCACTCCATTTTCCATATTTGCCTCTGCAATAACCTTTTTTATAATTTCAGGCGAAGGAGCAGCATCCATCATTTCATACAATGCAGGTTTAAATAATCTGTAGGCATTAAAAATAATTATAAGAGACGCAAACAAAGCGGCATAGTCATCTGCTGGTTCATAACCAGCTCCGCCAATTAGGGCGATTGAAATACCTACAAAAACAGCTCCGGAAGTAATTGCATCGCTTCTATGATGCCAGGCATCATTTTTTACCGCGATACTTTCAACAGAGGTTCCAACATTAAGAACAAACCGAAACAGTGTCTCCTTAGTTATAACAACAATAACCAGAACAATTAATGTAAATGGCTCAGGTGCATGATGTGGAGTAATAATTTCATGCAAGCTTTGAATGATTATAATAATTGCAGCCAATAGTAATGCAGAAGCTACAATTATTCCCGCAAGCGGTTCGGCTTTACCATGCCCATAAGGGTGATTTTCATCAGCGGGTTTTTGTGCAATACGTAAACCAGTAAGCACAATTATTGAAGTAAATACATCAGATGTTGATTCAATTGCATCAGCAACAAGAGCATAAGAATTTCCCAAAACCCCAGCAGTTGCTTTTATTATGGCAAGGATGATACTAACTACAATTCCAATTAATGTTGTACGTATGCCTTGGTTAGCAAA
>DAIRCT010000031.1:23554-36494 GCA_036796535.1 Ignavibacteriaceae bacterium | reverse complement strand
ATCCAAATATATAATTGAATTCCATCCAGGATTTGTAAAAGTTTCGGTAGTAGGAATTGGAATGAAGTCAAGTACTGGTGTTGCCTCCGATTTTTTTACTGCAATGAAAAACATTCCTATTCGTCTTGTTACAACTTCAGAAATTAAAATATCCTGCTTGATTGAAAAAAAATATTTAAATGCTGCAGTAAAATCATTAACAAAGAAATTTAAATTATAACTTAAAAAACTAATAGCTATGACAAAGAAAATATCAGTTGGAGTTTTAGGGGCAACGGGAAGTGTTGGTCAAAAATTCGTTCAATTACTCAGTAAGCATCCGAATTTTGTATTAAAGGAAATTGCGGCTTCCGAAAGATCAGCAGGTAAAAGATATGCGGATGCAGTAAATTGGATTTTACCTGAAACTATTTCAGATGATATATCAAATCTTAAAATTAAATCGGTTCAGGATTCGTTAAATAGTAAATTACTTTTTTCGGCATTAGATTCATCAATAGCCGGTGAAGTTGAAGAATATTATGCGAGGAAGGGACACATAGTAGTTTCGAATTCAAAAAATCACAGATGGGATGAAAATGTTCCGCTCCTTATCCCGGAAGTTAATCCTGACCATCTAAAATTAATTAAGTATCAAAAGTTTAATGGAGGAGCAATAGTAACAAATCCTAATTGTTCAACTATAGGATTAGTAATTGCTCTGAAACCTTTATTGGATAATTTTGGACTTAAAGAAATTAATGTTGTAACTATGCAGGCGTTATCAGGTGCTGGTTATCCCGGTGTTTCAAGTCTTGATATTATTGATAATGTAATTCCATTTATTAGCGGTGAAGAAGAAAAATTAGAATCTGAACCAAAGAAGATTTTAGGAACTTTGACTGAAAAGAAAGTTCACTTGGCAGGTTTTAAGATAAGTGCTCAAACCCACCGTGTTGCAGTTAAAGATGGACATCTTGAAGCTGTTCAAATCAAATTAAAAAATAAAGCAACGGCTGAAGAAATTATTGAAGTATGGAATAATTTTTTTGCAATTCCACAAAAACTAAAATTACATTCAGCACCAATAAAACCTATTCATTATTTTTCAGAAGAAAAGTACCCGCAACCAAAACTTCATAGGGATATTGATAAGGGTATGGCTGTTTCAATCGGTAGATTAAGAAAATGTAATTTATTTGATTATAAATTTGAAGTTTTATCGCATAATACTGTTCGGGGTGCTGCTGGTGGTTCTATTCTTTGTGCAGAATTGATGCTGGCAGAAAATTATATTTAACTATCTGACATTTATTGAGCTAATAACTTCTTCAAAATTCTTTAGATAAAAATCTACATGTTCTTTTTGGACAATTAAGGGCGGGAGTATCCTTATTACATTATTGTTTGTACAGTTGGTAAGAATTTTTCTCTCACACATTTCATCAACAACACTCTGTCCCGGAAATGAAAGTTCAACACCAATCATAAATCCTTTACCTCGAACATCTTTTATTTTATCTGGAAATTTATTTTTTATATCTAAAAGACGAGACTTAAAGTAGATTCCCAATTCGTAAACATTTTTAAGTAATTCATTGTCAAAAATTTCTTCAAGTACAACTAATCCTGCTGCACAAGCTACAGGATTACCTCCAAATGTAGTTCCATGCTCCCCAGAAGAAAATACATCGGCTAACTCTTTACTTACTAACAAAGCTCCAAGAGGAAGACCACCTCCAATAGCTTTTGCGACAAGAATTAAATCAGGTTGCGTATTATAATAGTTGAATGCGAAGCTTTTTCCGGTTCTTCCAATTCCACTCTGTATCTCATCTGCAACGATAATAAAATTGTATTTTTGTTTAAGAGCAATTAACTCATCTGCAAACTGAGGAGAAACTTCATAGATGCCACCTTCACCTTGAATAAATTCAATAAAAATTGCAGCGGTATTTCTATCAATTTTATTTCTCAAATCATTTATATCATTAAAAATTATTGTACCACAATTTTGTAAAAGTGGTTCAAATCCTTTTCTATATTTCGGTCTGTCTGTAATTGATAAAGCTCCGTAAGTCCGACCGTGAAAACTATTAGTTAAAGAAAATATTTTCTTATCAGGTCCGAATTTTTTGCGAATCAATTTAATTGCGGCTTCAGCAGATTCAGTTCCGCTGTTGGTTAAGAAAAGTTTATCCATCTTTGAAATGTTCAGTAACTTTTCAGCAAACCGAATTTGAATATCAGATATAAAATAATTTGAGAGATGAGCAAAGGTTGATATTTGATTTGTTACTGCTTCAACAATTTTAGGGTGGGCATAGCCGAGAGCATTAACAGCTAAGCCAGCAAAAAAATCCAGATACTTTTTATTATTCCTATCAACAAGAAAAACACTATCGCCATTTTTAATGTCAATAGGAATCCGTTTGTAAGTTGATAGGAATAATTCTTTTTCTTTTTTAAATAAATCGTCCATATGATAATAAATTTATCTTCTTCTGCCGCCAACACCAAGTACGCCAAGTATTCCGCGGGTAAACTCTCTTACTAAAGTTCTGCCTACCTGTTTAGATAATGGACTGTTAATAACTTTTTCCATAGTACTTCTTTCCTGTCTGGCAGGACCTCTTGTTGTTTTAGGTTGAGAACCGAAATTGTCTGAACTTTCTTTTGGCATCTGCAAATCAAATTCACGTGCTGCATCCAATTTTTTATTGAGAATTTCATAAGCACTCTCACGATCAATTACTTCATTATATTTATTAACTAATTGTGATGTCCGAAATTTTTCATCTAATTCTTCTGCAGTAAGTATATCCATTCTGGATTTAGGCGCACAAAGTAATGTTGCTGCAAGTGGTGTGGGAACGCCTTTTTCATTTAATGCCGATATTGCGGCTTCCCCAATCCCAAGTGAAGTTAATAGTTCATCAGTTTTGTAGTATGTAGATAAAGGAT
Organism: Ignavibacteriaceae bacterium; assembly: GCA_036796535.1. Classification (GTDB taxonomy): domain Bacteria; phylum Bacteroidota; class Ignavibacteria; order Ignavibacteriales; family Ignavibacteriaceae; genus IGN3. The sequence goes on along the minus strand of DAIRCT010000031.1, from coordinate 33,551 downwards.
AATTTTCTGCAGTAAGCTTTATCATCTTTCTATCCTGCGCAGTAAATGCTCTTAGCGCGTGTTGGATTTTTAATCCGAGCTGACTTAAAACTGATGCGGGAATATCTGTAGGATTTTGAGTGCAGAAATATATTCCAACGCCTTTTGATCTGATTAATTTAATGATTGTTTCTATTTGATTTAATAGCGCTTTGGAAGCTTCATTAAATATCAAATGTGCTTCATCAATAACAATTACTAGTTTTGGATCAGCTTTATCACCAAGTTCGGGGAACGTTGAATAAATTTCCGCAAGCAATGATAACATAAACGTAGAAAACAATTTTGGGCGATCCTGTAGATCAACTAATCTCAAAACAGAAATAACACCATTCCCATTTTCATCTATTCTTAAGAGATCGTTAACATCAAAAGATTTTTCTCCAAAAAATTTATCTGCTCCTTGTTGTTCAAGTTCAACTACTTTTCTTAAAATTGTTCCAATTGATGAAGTTGAAACACTGCCGTAATCTTTTTCGATACTATTTTTCCCTTCCGCTGAAGCAAACTGCAATACCTTTTTGAAATCTTTTAAATCCAGCAGAGGAAGGTTATTATCATCACAGTATTTAAACAAAACTGAAACTAATCCGGCTTGGGTATCATTTAATTCTAATATTTTAGAGATAAGAATAGGTCCAAATTCAGAAACTGTTGCGCGTAACCTTACACCCTTTTCATCTGATAAAGTTAAAAACTCAACCGGAAACTTTTTTGGTTGATAAGGAATTCCAATTTTCGAATGGCGTTCTTCGATTTTGGGATTTGACGAACCCGGTGCAGCAATACCGCTTAGATCGCCTTTGATATCCATCAATAAAACAGGTATGCTTTTTTCTGAGAGTGATTCTGCAAATAACTGAACAGTTTTTGTTTTGCCCGTACCTGTAGCACCGGCAATTAAACCATGCCTGTTAATCGTGCTTAATGGAATTTTAATTAACAGATTTTTTTGCGGTTCCTGATTATAAATCGCAGTGCCAAGTACAATGGAATCTCCTTTAAAGGTATAGCCCTCAGAAAGCTCTTTTATAAAATCATTTGCTGAACTCATTGTTTTACCTATTTAAATTTTTAATAATTTATTTGCAAAAATATTTACACACTTTATTTATTATAAACATGAACATCTTGTTGTGGATAGGGAATGGTAATGCTCTCTTCATCAAATTTTTTCTTTATCAGTTCTAACAAATCAAAATAAACTGCCCAATAATCCTCAGTTTTAACCCAGGGACGTACACTAATATTAACACTGCTTGCATCAAGTTTGGCAACAACAACTTGAGGAGCAGGTTCTTTTAATATCCGATTATCAGCAGAAAGAATTGTATTAATAATACTCTTAGCTTTTGATGTATCATCCTCATAACTTATTCCAAAAATCATATCAACTCTGCGAGTTTCTTTTTCATTATAATTAATGATGTTGTCATTGATCAATTTTGAGTTGGGTATGTAAACAACTTTATTATCAATCGTAACCAAAGTAGTATTAAAAATTCCAATTTTTTCCACCGTGCCCGATGCTCCGGCACCTTCAACAAATTGTCCAACTTTAATTTGACGAAATATCACAAGCATTATTCCGGAAGCAAGATTAGAAAGCGATCCCTGCAGCGCCAAACCAACGGCCAAACCAGCAGCACCTAAAACGGCTATAAATGAAGTTGTCTCAATACCCAATTGTCCCACAGCAGCAACTATCACAAATAAGTACAGCGCAAATTTTAATGAGCTGGATAAAAATCCAATTAATGTTGGTTCAACGTTTCTTTTATGTAAAACCCTGGTTAAAATTTTTGTAAAAAGTTTTGCTAACCAAAATCCTATTAAAAGAATAGCAATTGCAGAAATAATGTGAACGCCAAATTCCGCAATATACTTTCTAAGTTCGGGTAATATTTCTTTCCAATCCATAAAATTTCCTTAAACCACAATAAAACATTTCTAAAATAAGGTGTAAGAAAAACCAATTTGTAATGCTTCTTTAAACTGTGTTCTTCTTGTTTGGCTAATTTCGTGTAACAGCACCATGTTAAAATTAACATTAAAATAATCATTTATTTTTGCAGTAATCAGATTTTCCCATCTTACATCCCAAACATCAAGTGAATTAAATCTTGAAAATAATCTGAGGAAACTATAGTAGCTCATATTAGGTAAAAATTCATATTTAACTTCCGTTACTGATTCAACGCCAGTATCAAATTTAAATTTTTCTATTTTATCCAATGTCTCAGAGTCGTCTGAGTATAATGCTGCAAACTTATTTGCAAAAGTTTGCTGGAATGCCAAACCCAATCTTGTGGTGATAATTTTATTATGGTTATAGGTAAATCCAAGCGCTTCTGTTAAATAACCGGGATCAAAAAAATCAGTAATCTGAACTGATGGATTTACTCCATAATTATAACCTTTTGTAATTGCGCTTCTAAAAGTAACAGCAAGATAAGGATCAACTGACCAGCCAATTTGTCTGGATAGAACACTTTCAAAATAGATATCATTATCAGTTGTTCTATATCCACTATCTTCAATTTTGCTTCTTCCGTAAGCAAGACTCAATTTATTTTTCCATTTGTATGGCAGATTAAAATATGTTGCACCAAGTTTTGCAAAGGTTGAAAATGCTAACGAATTAGACCCGCCTTGTGACCAATTTGTAAATGCAACCTGACTTAAATTTAATCCAACTATTCCTGTAGGATTCCAACCATTAACCAGCATTGAATCTGGAATATCTTGTGCAAACAAATTAATTGAAAAAAGTAGAAGGAAAACTGCGAATGCTTTTTTCATTATTTCTCCTTTATAACTTTTGTGAGGTATTAATAAGTTGATACAAAAAATCAGACGGCAATATCAAAAACCTGTTCCATTTTAAATGGGAATTTAAAGTAGTAAAAATCATTATCCTCTTTAAAGATTTTATCTTTAGTAAGAAAATATTTCTCTATACTGGAATTATTTTTTAAATCTTTAAAAGGTAAAAACAAACCATCCTCAAAATAATATTTGGGAAGTCTGATAATGTTATGCTTTGCCAGGAAAGCCATATCAACAGCTATTTTCCTGATAAGCCCGTATTTTTCCACATGCAAATAGATTGTTCTCATTTTACTCTGTTTTTATTTGGAAAATTAGTCATATTAAGCAAAAACTAAAAGTGCATCTGAATAATTCGCTTTCAAAGTTTATATTTAAAGTAGTAATTAAGGATTATTTAATGAAAAAATATTTTTTGCTCATTTCATTTCTCTTTTTATTTCTTCATACAATTTCTTATTCACAAGTAGAAAGTGTGCCAATAAACAATTCTGTTTACACATTTCTTAAAGAGATGAAAGTAAAAGGGATATTATCTTTTATCCGTGAAGATGATCCAATCCTCTCCAGATTTGAAGTTAAAGATTTATTAAATATAGTAGCTCAATATCAGGAGGAGCTTAGCTCAACTGAAATGAAATTACTAAAAAAATATCAGATAGAATTTTCTGATTCCATCAATCCTGATACATCCACACAACTTTTTAATCCAACAACAAATTTTTTTAGCGATCTCAATCAGATGTTTACAGATAAAGTAAAATATCTTTATGCTGTAAAGGACAATGAAAATAATATTTTCTTTGAATGGTTAGGACATTTTTATCATGGTCAAAGATTTCAACCCGCACCAACAAATAATTCTGATCTTTATGATATCGGATTTAGAATACGCGGAACAATTTTTAATCATCTCGGTTACAATCTTACAGTAATAAAAGGCGGTGCAAGTGGTAATCAACGTTTTGCTGAAATAATTGAACCTCGTTTACTTTACAATTTTAAGTGGCTTGAGAATATTGAAAATATTGGTAATTATGATTTTACTTACGGCTATCTAAAATATCATTCCGAACCCGTAAAAGATATGAACATAATGGTTGAGCTGGGCAGGGAAGATGTATCGTTAGGTTATGGTTATGGAAGCAAATTAGTTCTATCAACAGATCATCCAATTTTAGATTTTATAAAATTTAATTTTGATTATGGCATTATAAACTTTTCATCAATGCATGCATCCACTACGGGATATTATAGTTATAATCTTGATGATCGGTACACAAAATACATTGCCTTCAATAGATTAAAGCTTAAGTTTAAAAATTTGTTTGATGTCGGAATCGGAGAGACAATGATTTACTCCGGCAGAGGTATTGAGCTGGCGTATTTAAGTCCTGTTAACTTTTATAAATTTACCGAAATGTCAATTCAGGATAGAGATAATGGAACTCTTTATTTAGATATGCAAACCAAATTTATAAAAAATCTGGAGCTTCAGGGAACATTTTTTTTGGATGAGGATATTTTAGGAAACCTTTCAGATCTTGAAAAATATACCAACAAAACTGCTTATCAAGTCGGTGCATTTTGGTATGAACCACTTTCTATAAATGATTTATCATTAATTATAGAATACACAAAAATTCGTCCTTATGTTTACACACATTACGATATTAAAAATAACTACACTGCATACGGAGCTTTATTAGGTCATAGGATTGGCCCAAACGCTGATGAACTTATGATTAGAGCAAATTATAATTTTAGCGAACGACTCAGGGTTTCTTCAGAGTATCGATACACAAGAAAAGGAAACAATATGTATGATGATAATGGAAATCTTATAAAAAATGTTGGTGGAGATGCGGCCCTCTCACATGGATTTGTTGTAGTTAATCAGCAGGCACCGTTTCTTGATGGTGAGAGAGTTAATTACAATTTTTTTAGTGCCGGTTTGCGTATCGAACCATTGAGAGGTTACATTTTTGATGTTTCTTATAATTTTCAAAACAAAAAAAATATAACAAAAAACATATCAGAAAATCTTAGTTATGCACTATTCAAGTTTACACTTGAGTATTAAAAAGCTAAAGAAATTTGCATTATTTCATTTACTTATCCCGACTTCTTTATAGCAAAAGATTCAGATTGTCATTAGTTGCCAAATACAAAACAATCATACAAATATCATAAAAACTTTCATTGTTTCTCTCTACTGAGAATCAAATTATAGAAATTCTAAAAATTAGTAATAACTAATTGTTAAGAATTTATAATTGTTCTAAAATCAAATAGTTGCCTTATGAATAATATTGGAACGCCTTTTGTTAATATAAATCGTCAATTTATTTATTCACAAAGGGGCTATTATGAAAAAATTAATATACTCATGCTTCCTTGTTCTTTTTGTTACAACTTTTTTAGCGGCTCAGCCAGTTGCACAACTGAAACTTGAGCCAGTTACTCCCCATAGTCTCACAACGTTGGGACTAAATTTAACTACAAATTCTGTTTCTCCTGGTTTACCAGTATTTGCAAATGGGACATATATTTATCTTTCTGCAAATAACGTTGGTAATACTGATCCGGTTTTAACTTCAACTTTTACCTTAACAACAAAACCTGCTGGCTCTAATGCAGTATTAGAAGATGTTGGGTCACTTGGCTGGAAAGGTTTGAAAGCTGATGTTAAAGGTGCGTATACGATCACACTTGATATTACAACTGCAAGTGGAAATGCTTCTACATCTTTAACGGTTTACGCAGGTGATTATATAGGCGTAGGTGATGTAGATGGAGTTACCGGTCAATTCCCATCATGTATGAGCTGCCATAATAATGCTGGTTGGCCAAAATTCCAGGATATATTTACAAGATGGTCAACATCTGGTCATGCTACCATTTTCAGAAATCAGGTTGATAACAGCACACATTACAGCACATCATGTATGAAATGTCATACAACCGGTTATGATCACAACATCACAGCATCAAACAATGGTTTTGATGATGTTGCTGCTCAATTAGGTTGGGTATTCTCTGGTGCTGCTGCTCCAGGTACCTGGAATACAATAAAAACAAATTATCCTGGTTTAGTTAAATTTGCTGTTATTGGTTGCGAAAATTGCCACGGTGCTGGTAGTAACCATCCAAACACACAAGCTGGTGCACAATTTTTAACTGTAAATACATATAAAGCTGGTGCCTGTGCTCAATGCCACGACGAACCCTGGAGACATAACATATACTCTATGTACGAAAATTCAGGTCACGCAGAATCAGTATGGGAAAAAACTACTGGTACAAGTGCTAATACATATAATTTAGATGATTGTGGAAGATGCCACGATGGAAGAATTTATATCCAATTTACTAAAGGATTCAAAAAGGGTGATCCTGGACAAATTGATGAAGTTACTCTGACTCAGGCAAACGGCACACATGTCACTTGCCAAACTTGCCACGATCCACACGGAAATAGTAATGTTGCATCATTACGCCAAGCTCCGGCTAACTCAGATACTCTTGCTAATGGTTATGCTTATACTCTTGGTGGTACCGGACAGGTTTGTATGAATTGCCATAAATCAAGAAGAAATAATGTCACCTATATGACGAGTACTATTAGTGCTTTCTGGGGCCCTCATCATTCAGTTCAAGCAGATAATTTCTTCGGACAGAATGCTGCCAAATTTGGAACAACTGATTATATGACAAATTCTCATCAGTTTGCAGTTACAGATGCTTGCGTAACCTGTCACATGGTTGCTACAGCTGATACTGGTACTGTTAACAGAGATAAAGTTGGTGGACACTCTTGGAATCTTCATAATCCTGATTCAGACTATGATCATACAACAGCTTGTACAAGCTGCCACGGTCCAAAAACAAGCTTTGATGAATTTGTAGCTGTAACAGATTTTGATGGTGACGGAACCGTTGAAAGCGTTCAAGGTGAAGTTGAAGGATTGCTCCAAAACATAAGAATTCTATTGCCTCCAACAGGTACAGATTCTATCGATTGGAGTTTAATAAAAGCGATGAATGATCTAACAGTAAAAAAAGCATACTGGAATTATCAGCTGATTAATAATGATGGTAGTTTTGGTATGCACAATTCCAAGTTTGCATTTGATGTTCTGTTAAAGACTCAAGTTGCTCTTGGCGGTGTTGTTCCTGTTGAATTAGTTTCCTTTAATGCAGAAGTTAATAAAGCTGGCGTTACATTAAACTGGGAAACCGCAACTGAAACAAACAATAAAGGATTTGAAGTTGAAAGAAAGATCAGCGGAAGCTGGGCTAAAATCGGTTTTGTTGAAGGTAAAGGAACCACAACAGAATTAACAAAATATTCTTTCACTGATAAACCAAATACTTCAAGTGTAACTTACAGATTGAAACAAGTTGATCTAAACGGTAAGTATACTTACTCAAAAGAGATCAACGTTTCTGCTGGATTAATTCCATCAGAATTTAACTTATCACAGAACTATCCTAATCCATTTAATCCATCTACAATGATTAAATTCACTTTGCCTTTCGATAGCAAAGTTAAAATCAGTGTTTATAGCATAAATGGTGAATTAGTAAAAGTTCTTGCTGATGGTGAATATGCAGCAGGCGAACACGAAGCTCAGTTCAATACAAATTCAGTTAATGGATTAGCTTCCGGTATTTACCTCTATTCAATCAATGCAGTATCAAACGACGGTAAATCAAACTTTACACAGACCAAGAAAATGGTTTTACTAAAGTGATGCTCTTAAAAATTAGTTAGTGGTTAATAGTTAAAAAAGAAGGGCTTGAGAAATCAAGCCCTTTTTCTTTTTAAAGATTTTTTATTGATAATTAAATCAGGTAAATAAGGGTTCCCTATAAAAACTTAATAATCAGATAAATGATAATAATAGGAATAACTAAAAAGAATATTCCCTGTAAGTAATCTTTAACTGCTGAAGATTTTTCATCTTTATTTTTTAATTCACTCATTTTATTTCCTTCTAATATTTTATTACTGCTTCTTAGTAACTTTCATCACTTTATAGAAGCAATAACCTGTTAATAAAATAATTATTCCCCAACCTAATCCTAAAAATATCCAGCCGCCTAAATTCATATACTACACCTTTCTATAAAATTATCCTGGATTCCGGTACCACAGACCTCAATTGAGACTGTGGTTTATTTTGTAACGATGAATAAAACTGATTAAAAGGTTAGGGGAGGACTTCTTAATGAATGATTATTTTGTGATGAAATGAAAATTGATCCAAAAGATTTAACAATAAATATTGTTTGAAAATCATTTGGTGAAGATAAGTCTATGTTTGAGAGAGCGAATAGGATCTCATTAAAATTTAATTTTTCAGAACTCTTATGTCTGATGTTTCTTTCGTTATAATTTTGTTCAAGAATATTCTGGACTGCTACTGAAATGTACGCATCGTTCTGTTTAGCAGTGTTGGTAAAATATTCCTGTTCAAAACTCAATAAGCTAAAAAATATAATTGAATTTATTATTGACCAGATAATGGCTTTTCGCATTGTGACCGTATAATAACGGTTAATATTTTTTATAAGTCTTTTCATAATTTTCTGGTGGTAAACATATTATAAATAGAAGCATCTGTCAATAGATTATAAAATTCGATTGCTTATCAGTGCATTTTTAACAAATTTTACAACAAGGATTATCAATAAATTGCTTGATAACATCCTTTTATTAAAGACTTAAAAAACGTTTATAATTAATCATAAATAAATAAATTCTTCACGGAGGTAATATTGTTTGCCAAATCTGTTCCTACCAAACCAGTTGCATTAGTAATCTTATCTTTTCTATTAAGTATAAGTATTTTTGCACAGAATAATGAAAGTGAACTTTATAAATGGTTAAAATCCAAACCAGAACTTGAAGTAAAGCAAATCAAATCTGATACTTCATTTACAGAAGCATATGAAATAATGATTACCCAGCCAATTGATCACAATAATCCTGATGGTCCAAAATTTAAAGAACAGTTTTTCTTGAATCATAAGGATAAAAATAAGCCGGTAGTAATTGAGCTGGACGGCTATGCCGTTAATAATCGTTCATCAGAATTAGCAAGAATTTTACATTGCAATCAGGTTATGGTTGAACATCGATATTTCGGTGAATCTGTCCCCGAACCGTTTGATTGGAAGTACCTTGATTTCAGGCAAGCCGCTGCTGATCATCATAAAATTATTCAGTTACTTAAAGAGTTTTATACCGGTAAATGGATTAGCACAGGAATTAGTAAAGGTGGTTCAACTGTAATTTTTCACAGAAGATTTTATCCAGATGATGTTGATGTTTCAGTCCCTTATGTAGGACCTATTATTCGATCACCTGAAGATCAAAGATTTTATGAATTCTTTAAAAATGTATCTACTGAAGAAAACAGAAAGAAGGTAGAAGATTTTCAAAAATTATGTTTTCAAAAACGTGATCAGTTATATCCAATGTTTTTGAAAAATGCCGAGGATAAAAATCTTACTTATAACATTGTCGGTAACGAGAAAGCTTATGAATATTCCATTCTTGAGTATTCGTTTAATTTCTGGCAATTCGGTGATGGTGATTGCTCAAAGATTCCCGATGAAACTTCATCTATCAAAGAAATCTGGGAACACTTATTAGCAAACGGCGGAGTAACATATTTTGATGATGCGAGTATCAATGACAGTTATCCATTTTTCTATCAATGTTATACTAACTATGGATATTATGCCTATGATATAACCCCATTTAAGGATTATGTAAAATATGCAGATGGACATACACCGTTTTTTATTCCTCCGGGAGTTAATCCTGTTTTTGATCCAGAGCCAATGAAAGATATAACAAATTGGGTCAGAGAAGAAGCAAAGAATTGTATTTTTATTTATGGTGATAACGATCCATATTCAGCGGCTGGTGTATGCCTTGATGGTAAAACAAATTCAATTAAAATGATTTTACCCGGCGGTTCTCATAGAACAAGAATTAGAAGTTTTTCTGGTAAAGATAGAGAACTTATTTATTCCAAGCTTGAAGAATGGCTGGGTGTGCAAATAAAAAGATAATCGTAATCGTGGAGTCCACCTTAAAGTTGTATTAGAATTT
>DAIRCT010000031.1:19433-23454 GCA_036796535.1 Ignavibacteriaceae bacterium | reverse complement strand
CAAATAAAAAGATAATCGTAATCGTGGAGTCCACCTTAAAGTTGTATTAGAATTTTAAAATAGATGAAACGGATTTTGGGAAAGCGAGTTTGAATAACTAAAGGTGGCTTCCACTTAAAATTGTAAACAATCAGTTAGAGATTTTTTATGTGTAGGCCATCTAGGAGATGGACTACACGATGTTTTGGGAAAAAGAGTTTGAATAACTGAAGGTGGTCCCCACTTAAAATTGCAAACAATTAGTTAGAGATTTTTTATGTGTAGGCCATCTAGGAGATGGACTACACTAGCAGCTTATCTAATTGTCTTTTCAATTCTTCTTTAGCTGACTGAGCTTGTTTAAATATTAAATCAGCTTTTACAAAATCAAAAACTCTCACATCATATATTTCTGGTCGGATATAAATATCCGGCTTAAGAAATTTTAATCGTTCTTTAATAATCGAATTTTGCATGGTCTGATAAGTTGTAAACACTGAATCAAACGTAGGTGGGATTTCACTTTCGCTTTGTGCTTTAAATGCCGTAACATCTATTGCAATTGTTATATCGCATTTATCCATTATCAAATCAAAGGGAAGTGGATTTACGGCACCGCCATCAATTAAAATTCTGTTTTTAATTTTTACGGGAGTAAATAATCCGGGCAAAGAATAACTTGCTTTTATTGGACTCAGCAAATCTCCTTTGTCAAAAACCACTGCTTCTTTTTTCCAGTAATCAGTAGCTACAACTTTAAGCGGAACTTTTAAATCTTCAAACCTGGAAACCTTTAAATGTGTTTCCATATATTTTTGAAACTTTTCACCTTTTATAAATCCGGATTTAATGAACTGCGGATCAAACATCGTAAACATTTTTACAATATCTGATTTAAGAAGAAAATCAAAAACGGAATCACTTTTAGGATGGATAAGTTGATCGAGAATTTCAAGCATCTGTTTGCTATCAAATCCAGCAGCATAAAAAGCACCCACAACAGAACCAATACTTGAACCGGAAATGATAGAAGGTTTTAAACCAAGTTCATCAAGAGCTTCAATCATTAATAGATGAGCAATACCACGAGCGCCACCAGCACCAAATGCTATTCCGATTGACTTGGAGTCCACCTTTGATTTAGAATTAGTAATGCTATTTTCTTTGATATTCATAGTTGGCAAACGTTATTAAAAAATTGATGGTGGCCTCCAAGTTGTGTTTAATGCAAATCATAGATAAAGTTATTCTTTTCAACTTTTGTTAACGAAAATAATTTGAAAGCCTCAATAGAGATAAATTTGTTTTGAATAAAAGTTTTATCAACTAAGGTTCCTTCTCTCAGACCGGTGTAATCTTGATAACTTGAAAATTCCCAGTTTTCTAAATTTGTAATTAGATTTTTTCTTAGAGGATTCTGATGAATATAAGCTATTACCATTAAAATATATTTTTCATCTATTAATAACTTTGTTTTAGTATGTTGTTGGAAGAGACTTCCAATTCTTGAGAAAGACTTATTAACAGCTTTAGTATAAGAACTTAAAAGTAACCCTATATTTTTCTTTATGAGTAATGAATTATTTGATTTAACAAAAACTAAAAAATGAAAATGGTCAGGCATTAAACAATACGCAAGAGTATCAAGAAAAGGCGCTAAATATTTTCTGTATTTTGAAAGAAAGTAAAGATAATTATCCCGGTTTCTGAATAACAGTTCGCGATTATTAGACCGGTTGTACAAATGATAATATTTATTTGGCTCTAGCTCCATCCGACTTGTAGTCCACCTTGATGTTTTACTTGTAATTCTAAATGATAAATTAACCTTAAAATTTATAATATTGAAATAATAGCAGGTGGCCTACAAGTAGGTATTAGTTCTTACTGATGACCTATAAGTGGAGGCCACCTATGAGGTGGACTCCACGCTGAAAACAGAATCAAGCACAGTTCCATCAACCCATTTAACAATTGCAACAACTTTGTCTTTATTTACTTTTGGTTTGGTTGGAGTGCCTCCGCAAATTTCATCGACTTCTTTTTTGATTTGCTTAATATCTTTTATCGGTAGTCCGGAACCTTTAACCGCTTTCAACAAATCTTTTCTTAAAGGATTTATTGCAATTCCTCTTTCTGTTATGATTACATCAATCAACTCACCGGGTCCACAGAGTGTTGTAACTTCATCAACGATTACAGGAATGCGATCTCTGAATGATGGAATAGCAAGTATAGTACATTTTGAATAAAGACAATTCTGCCATCCGCCAATTCCGTGTAATAAATATCCATCAGAGTGCGTAACAACATTTGCATTAAACTTTACATCAACTTCGGTTGCACCAAGTACGGCAACATCAACTATCGATGCAAAATTACCTTTGCCGTGAAAATTGTAACTTGTAAATGGGGATGTGTTAACGTGATTTGCATTTTCTCTCATACTTCTCACACCCTCCAGATCAAATGTTTGTCCATCAAGAATGTAATCTGTTAAACCTTCTTCAAGCATTTCAACTAAATATTTTGTGCTGCCGCCGCGCACAAATCTTGCTTTGACACCTTTAGCTTTCATCTTTTCCTTTAAGAAAAGAACAAATGCAAGATTAGTTCCACCTGCACCGGCTTGAAGTGAAAATCCATCTTTCATAATTCCTGCTGCTTCAATAAAATCAGCGACATACTCAGCAATGAGTAAACGGTCAGGTGATTTAGTTACTTCAGTTGTTCCTGAAACTATTTTTGCGGGATCACCGAGCGATTCAACTTCAACAACATAATCAACATTATTACCCTGAATCTGCCAGGGAACGCAAGGGAAAGGAATTAGATTATCCGTAACAACAATAACTCTATCAGCGTATTCAGAATCAGCGAGTGAAAAACCAATTAGTCCGCAAGCTGATTTTCCTCGATCTCCGGTTGCGTTTCCAAATGGATCAGCAGTCGGTGCTGCAATTACTGCAATATCAATGTGAACTTCTCCATCCTGAATTGCCTGATATCTTCCACCGTGTGAACGAAGAACCCCTACTCCTTTCATCTTTCCTTCAGTTGTAAATTTACCAAGAGGTCCGTTCATACTTCCTTCAATGTGATGTATCGTTCCATCTTCTAAATATTTGATTAAGTGTGAATGAACGGGAAATGATGCTGTTGGAAACCAGCGGATATTTTTTATTCCCATTTCGTGAACAACATCGAACAACATATTTGTTACAACATCACCGTTGCGAAGATGATGATGAGTTGAAATAGTCATTCCATCTTTAAGTCCTGCTTTCTTTAAAGCAGTCTTTAAATCTTTAACTACTTTATTGCCATCAGAAGGATAATCAATACAGGAACGAATCGGTGGCTTCGCTTTTACTCCGGTCGGTTTGTATTTATCAACTCCCTTGAATGGAATTTGAGATTCTCCATTTACTCCTGTAGGAACAAATCTTCCTGCTGCATTTTTTACTAATTTCATGGCTCTATTGTTTAATTGCTAAATTGTTTTATTGTCTAATTGTTATAGTATTACTATTAAATGATTCCTAAAATCCAATAACTAATGTCTATTTACCAATGACAAAATCCTCTGTGCCCGCTTAACAACCGGCGGATCAATCATTTTACTGCCAAGTGAAACAACACCCAATCCTTTTTTCTCGGCTTCTTCAAATGCCTGAACAATTTTTTTGGCTTTCTCGATTTCTTCTGCAGTTGGAGCAAATGCTTCGTGAACAACTTTTATTTGTCGTGGATGAATGCATCCCTTGCCTTCAAATCCAAGTGACTTTGCTTCAATAACACTTTGTCGTAAAGCTTCCATATCCGAAACATCAGAAAACACTGTATCTATTGCTTGAATGCCTGCAGCTTTTGCGGCGTTAACAATCATTTGTCTTGCAAAAATACTTTCACGTCCTTCGTTTGTTCTTTGAGTTCCAATATCAGCAGTGTAATCTTCAAGTCCGATTGCGAGTGCACAATTATTTTTTGAAGCAGTTGCAATTTCGAAAGCTTTAATTACACCAAGTGCACTTTCAATTAT
>DAIRCT010000031.1:17839-19333 GCA_036796535.1 Ignavibacteriaceae bacterium | reverse complement strand
GGAAGTTGATTGATACGAACCATTCTCTCTGCACCATAGAAGTCAACTGAACGAAGTGCATTTCGAACAAGTAATTGTGCAGCATCTTTTTCAGTTGGGGCAACACTATCTTCAAGGTCAAGAATAATTCCATCAGGAGAATGAAGTCCGGCATTAACAAAAAACTTAGGTTCATTTCCAGGTAGATAAAGTCTGCTTCTACGCAGTTGGTCTTTTTTTGTTGAATATAAATTTTTTTCATTGAAAGGAAGTAAATACTCTTTATTTAATTTAAGTCCTTTAATTAATGAAGAAGATTCATATTCCCCTTCCCTTAGGGAAGGGATAAGGGGATGGGCTAATCTTTTAACAGCAAGTTCAAATCTTGCTGCAAGAACAAACGGGAGTGCGCCATTATCTTCACACAAAATCTTTGCATCTTTTAATCCAAAGAATTTAGACATATCGAGAATCATTTGTTTGATTGATTCTCCATACATCACATCTACTTTACTCCTTAAATCGATTTTTATTCCACCGGAATTTTTAAGTTCGATTTCAAAATAGCAATCAGATCGAACACTATCGCCGCGTTTGCCTGCTGAGGATTTATTTAATTTTTTAATCATTGTAATGTCCTAAAATTGAAATGATATGAATATCACGTTTATGGATGCGATATACAAGACGATCTTTCTTGTTAATTCTTCTAGACCAACATGGGGGTACTTCATACTTAAGTGGTTCTGGCTTACCTAAACCTTTGAAAGGGTTTCTTTTTATGTCTTCAATCAATAAAATTAGTTTAGTAAAATATAAATCACATTGATCCTGTGGTTTGGTCTTTTCAATTAATTCTTTTTGAAGCAGTGCTTCAGGCGACCAAATGACTTCGAGGAATTTATCCACGTTTTTTCCCAAGCACCTGATAAATATCTAATCTTTTCCCTTTCCCTTCTTCAAGTTCTTTCAGTCCTTTCTTAATACTCTTAACCCACTTGGGATTACTAAGTATATAAAGATTTTCAACCATATTGTCGTAATCTTCTTTTGAAATTAAGACAGCGTCTTTTCTTCCTTTAGTTCCAACAATAAGATATGGTTCACTGTTTTCATGAACCTTATCTATAAGTTTATTGAGTTTATTTCTCGCCTCGGTATAAATTATTGCTTGCATTGTAATTCCTTTCACATAGTGATGTCTATGCCAAAAATGTCATTATTCTGACACAAATTTAACTCTTAAATGACAAAATTCAAATGCTTACTTGATGAACTGTTAAATTGTTAAACTGTTAAATTGTCAAATTGTTTAAAGAACAATTAAGCAATTAGACAATAAAGCAATTAAACAATTAGAGAGTTAGACAATTAAACAATCAATTTCTTCATAAACTCTCTCGCAGTCATCAACTCTGCTTTGAAGATAGCTTCTTTAATTTCTTTTCTTCTGCCTGCAACAAGTAATTGAGATGATAATCCTTCAAATTTATTATCAAGGTCTTCCATTGTCAT
>DAIRCT010000031.1:0-17739 GCA_036796535.1 Ignavibacteriaceae bacterium | reverse complement strand
CAAGTAATTGAGATGATAATCCTTCAAATTTATTATCAAGGTCTTCCATTGTCATCGGTTCACGTGGATCACCTTTGGGATACTCAAGATATTCAGAAAATTCTCTTCCATCTTTTGTTTTAACAACAACTTTACTTGGCTGCTTCGCTGGAAACATTTTTTCAAACTCAATTGATGGTTCACCTTTTATTCTGTCAATAACTTCCCAGATTCTTGGATCTTTTAATTTTTCATCTGAGAAAGATTGTGTTGTAACTTTATGATCTACCAAAGCCGCAGCGATACAATAGGGGAGCGAATGATCTGCGGTTTCTCTTGATTCAGGACGATACTTGTGTGGATCAAAAAGAATATCATAAGCTTGCGCAAGCGTTGTAAGTGTTACAGATTCAATTTGATCGTAACTGATATTATTTTTTGTTACAACATTAAGCGTTGCTGAAAGATGAGTGTGTGTTAACGCTTCTGTTGGAAACGCTTTCATTCCACACTCAAGAATTTTATATGATTCACCAAGTCCACCAATTAACTTATCAATATTCCATTTCCATTCAGATACTCCATCTCTTCCTTTCATACTAACCGGTTCAACTTTTTGTTCTTTAACATTGTAACCGAAAAAGCAATCCATAAAACCTTCTTTGCCTTCAAACACTGCTTCTGTTCCTGTGTAACCGCGTTGAGCCATCAGAGCTGCAAAAACTCCTGCTTGCACAGCCATCGGATCAACAGTGTTTTTCATCATTGTAAGTTTGCCAGCAGTTGGACAGCCGATTGTATGATTATGACTTCCGCTAATGCCGATAGCATTAACCATTTGATCAACACTAAGTCCAAGAATTTTTCCTGCAACTATAGGAGAAACAAATTGTGTTAAAGTTGCGTGATGCCATTTGCGTTCACGGATTCCCGGTACCGCAAACTCGCAGAGTCTTTGTTCAAATTCATATGCAAGAACGATCGCAGTTATTACTTCTTCCATAGATGCACCAACTAATTCTGCTGTTGCCAGTGCTGCAGGAATTATATCCGATGGATGAGAAGGATCTTCTTTCCAATAAATATCATTAAAGTCCAGAGCACGAATCATTAACGAATTTATAAGTGTAGCATTAACAGCAGGAATTTTATCTCCAAATCCAATTACTGTTGCTTCTTCTGTTCCGCCCATATCGTGATAAATATTTCTTATGATTCTGACATCCTTTGTATGATATCCACCAAAGGCGCAACCGATAGAATCGTATAGATATCTTTTAACTTCGTGAATTACTTCTTTTGGTAAGTCTTTGTACTGCAGATTAACTGCGAATTCTGAGATTGTTCTTGAGATTGATTTGCTCATATTAAATTGCTCTATTGTTGAATTATTTTATTGTTTTATCGAATATTTAAACTTTTAAGTAAAATTAATGAACTTTTAAACTTTTGGATTTAGCATATTCTATCATTTTTTCTTTAACTAATAGCACAGTTTTATAATCACAAAAATCTAATGGCAAAGATTTTGTATTTCCATTAATGAATTGCAGATCTATCGCTACAGGATCGATTCGAATTTCCTCCAACTCAGACCAGCTTATGTTAATCTTATTATTCCAAGATATATTTGCTTTAATTATTTCATCACTTAAAAAGAGAACCCTTTTATCCTTTTTATAAAAAATCAGAATTGATGAAACGAAGAATCCTAATCCAGTAACAAACCATATAAGCCCAAAAAAATGTTTTGCCTGCTTATCTGAAAGATATAGGATCCCTAGTATAATATAGATTACTCCTAAAATGAATAATAAAACATATTGATATTTAGTTCTTTTTTCTTGTGGAAAAAGATTTATTGAAATGTTTTCCATGTTAAGTATGATTTTAAATTAGAATAATTTTATCTAATTCTATCGAGCAATTTAGCAATTGAACAATGTAACAGATTGCTTCGTTCTCCCGATAAATCGGGATCACTCGCAATGACGAACTATAAATTCTTCTTCACCCAATCTTCCAGTCCGCCTGTAACAATAAGTTCTTGTGCAGCTTCACCAACTGGATCGATAGAATAAGTTTTGTTATCAAAAGTTAAAACTGAGTTTTGAAAATCTATCTTAACATTCATTCCGGATTTAACTGTCAGCTTTTCTTTTCCGTATTTTGCTTTTAAATCATTCACAAGTTGCGGACATTCAATCAACAAATAACCATTGTTAAGTGCGTTGCGTTTGTAAGTTTCGTTAAATGTTCCGGCAACAACAAGTTGAATACCTTTATACTTTAATGCTGTTGCTGCTTGTTCACGTGATGAACCCGTTCCGAAATTGAATCCGCCAACAAGAATATCACCAGCTTTTGTAATCTTTACAAATTCAGGATCATAATTTTCCATTACAACTTCTGCCTGCTGCTGCGGAGTCATATCATCGTTGTAAGTGTACTTGCCAGGATAAATTCCATCAGTGTTCAAATTATCCTGATGACAAAAAATTAATTCTCCTTCAACAACAGGTTTAAATCCATCAATAATTTTTACGGAAGATTTTACTCCGGATTTCTTCTCATTTATTTTGATTGAACCTTTAAGTTCACGATGTTCTTTGTTTTTCCAATCGTAATCAATCTTTCCGGAAATTGCAGAAGAAGCAACTACAGCAGGCGAAGCAAGATAAGCTTGTGCATTTGGCGAGCCCATTCTGCCTTTAAAGTTTCTGTTGGTTGCAGATATTCCAACTTCACCATCTTCAAGCAAACCTGTTCCCAGTCCGATACAAGGACCGCAGCCGGGAGGAAGCGGAATAGCACCAGCTTCAATTAATGATTGCCAGTAGCCATATCGTTCGGCTTCTTTCTGCACTTCACTTGAAGCAGCAGCTATATAAAACTTAACGTGCTCAGCGACTTTCTTACCTTTGACAACTGCGGCAGCTTCTGCAATATCATCAATACGACTGTTAACACAGGAAACAAGATATGCTTTGTTGATTGCAATATTTTTTTCTTTAAGTTCTGAAACAGCAGCATAAGTTTTAACTGTGTTTGGTCCGGAAACAAATGGTTCTACGGTTGATAAATCAATTATTAATTCTTTTGCGTAGAAAGCATTTTCATCAGCGTGTGGAATGTTATGCTCAAGTTCTTCTATTCGTTTGTGATTTATTCTTGGATGCTGCCCGTTACCATCGGCATCGGAAAAAACTCCTTCAAGTCCGCGATGCTCAATAAATCTTTCTCGTTTTTTTAACCAGAGAATTGTTGCAAGATCAATTGGGAAGACACCAGCAAGTGCGCCCCATTCCGTACTCATATTTGCAATTGATAAACGTTCATCTATCGTTAGATAACGAATTCCATCACCAACAAATTCTATTGCGTGATTTAAAACTTCATCGTGATTAAAATACCCGCACAAAGCAATGATAACATCTTTACCGGTTACACCTTGCCGCAGACTTCCTGTCAATTCCACTTTTGCAATTGGGGGCACCTGCCACCACGTTCTGCCGGTTGCCCAGATTGCAGCCGCATCAGTACGAACAATTGGGGTCCCGAGGCAGCCAAGTCCGCCGTACATATTCGAGTGTGAATCAGATGCAACAACCATTGTTCCCGGAAAAGCGTAACCTTCTTCACACATAATCTGATGTCCGATTCCACGACCGGCAGGATAAAAATCTGCTCCCATTGATTTAGCGAACTCTTCGATCTTTTTGTACTTCTCAAGATTTTTTTCTGATTTATCCTGAACATTATGATCGAGAGTAACTACAACTTGTCGTGGATTAAATAATTTTTTTGCACCAATAGATTTGAACTTGGGAATAACTGCACCGGTGTTATCGTGCGTCATTACATAAGCAGGCTTTATAGAAAGATAATCACCTGCGTGAACTTCATACTTTGCATCTAATCCGAATGCAAATTTTTGTGCTATTTTTTCGATTAATGTTTGTGACATATTAAACTTCACCTCAAATTGTTTAATTGCTAAACTGTTATTTAGGCTAATCATTTAGCTTTTTGTTAGTGAATAATATCAGACTATTAATTGCTTTGGGAAGTTTTATTAATTCTGAAAAAATATGAGAATATTCATCTTCGCTTAATAGTTTTCTGATGTGAGATTTTTCATTCCAATCTAAAGACTCATATAAAGACCCAAAACTATATCTGAAAAATTTAACTTTATCTTTTTTTGAATATCTCCCAAAGCCTTCAGCGATGTTTGCAGAAATTGAATCAACGGATTTTACAAATTGTTTTCCAACCGTATCTTTTGCAAAATAATCCCATTTCAATACGATATCCCATACTTGATTGCTTAATTTGAATGCGATTCTGTAAGCTTCAATATCATTAAGTTTAAAAATTTTTTACCTTCCATATTAGTTCCTTAGTGTTTATAACAATTTAGCAATTAGACAATTGAGCAATTAATTTTTAAAGGGATCGAACGAAACAAAATCTGCATGATGAACTATGATTGCTTCAACACTTCGTTTTGCCAGATCACCTTCTTTTGCGTGATATGCAATTATGTGTTGCACTTCGTACGGCAAACCAAAACGATCCGCAATTGAAACTCCGCTGAATGGATGACGAAGCAAATGACCGGCTTTGCTTGTTACCAATTTCCCATCAACTTTATCATATTCAATTAGTTTCCCAATATCTATCAAAATTGCGCCGGCTATTAAAAAATCCATATCAATTTTTATCTCTTCACCAAAGTTTTGCTTCATACGTTTTGCGATATCAACAGAAAGCTGAACGGCAGTGCGTTTGTGATTCATAAAAGATATTTTGCAATCTTTGATGAGAAGAGAAAATGGAATTACCTCCAGATCTTCCGGCGATAGGACTGAATTTTCAATTGCATAAACCCAGCAGTTTAAAACTTTTTCTCTTAGCTCTTTGTTTTCAATCCAGTTTATTTCCGGCCAGATTTTTAATACTTTTTCTTTCATTTGATTTCCTTATGAGAAATATGTAAGGTACTTCTATCTGTTTTTAATTCTTAAAATTGCTAAACTGTTAAATTGTTTAATTGCTGGACGAACAATTTAGCAATTAGGCAATTTGACAATTTGACAATTTATTAAATAGTTTCTTTAATTAATTCTTTCCCATTAGTTAAAACTCCATACGCTTTTATTCCAAGCAGCACAGCAAGAATAAAAAGTAAAATTGAGATAATCGCCAATGTATAATTAAGTGCAATAAAGTTCGTATAGATCAACATACCCAAAGCGGTTAGTGTAACCGCAAACATAAATATCATAGGAATCATAATGAAAACATTATTCTTTTTAAGATTAGCAACCCATACGGTTAGAGCAAGTAATGCAAGTGCAGCAAGTAATTGATTTGCACTTCCAAACACTGGCCAGATTGACATTGTTTGTCCGCTAAAGGTTAATGCAGCACCAACCGCAACAGTTATTGCTGTTGAAACAAATCTGTTACGGAGAATGGAGTGTTGATTAGAATCTTTATCTGCTTCAAAATATTCCTGAAACATAAATCTTGCTAATCTTGTAGCGGTATCGAGTGATGTTAAAGCAAAAGCAGAAACTGCTAAAGCCGAAAAAGTCTGTCCAGTATTGATAGAAATATTTAAATAAGGAATTGCGCTTAAAAATCTTGCAACGCCAAGTGAGAAAGCGGGCACGGGTCCTTTTGTTACCAGTATATCAATAAACTCCTTATTAACCATTGAAGCGACGGATATAAGCGAAAGTACTGCTAACAAACCTTCAATTAACATTCCACCATAACCAACTATTCGTCCGTCTGTCTCTTTATCCAATTGTTTGGCTGTTGTACCGCTTCCGACTAATGAATGAAATCCGCTTATTGCTCCACATGCTACTGTAACAAAAAGTGCGGGGAAGAGATAGCCAACCTTATCTAAATAGAAATTACTAAAAGCAGGAATGTTTATATCTGGTCTTGCAAAGAAAACCCCGACTAAGCCGCCAATCATTAGTGAATAAAGGAAAAAAGAATTTAAATAATCACGCGGTTGAAGTAATATCCAAACAGGAACTGTTGAAGCGAGAAATATGTAGCCAAATAAAATTAATTGCCAGCTAAAAGCACTTAATTGTATTGGAAATAAATTACCTGCAGGAATTGATAAGAAAAGTAATGTTACTCCAACTAGCGTTGCTATCCATAACGGCACTTTAAGTCTGTAAATGGCAATGCCAAAAAATACAGCAAGTATCATGAATAATATTGATGAAGTTCCTGCGCTTGGGATATGAGTGAAAGTATCTGCAACAATAATGGTAAACACGGCTATGACAAGAATCAATGTTGCCCAGGCAAAAATCAAAAATAATTTTTTACCACTTATACCAATATATTGTTGAATAACATATCCAATGGATTTGCTTTGATGGCGAACTGAAGCAACTATACTTGCATAATCGTGAACACCACCGATAAATATTGCTCCGAATACAACCCATAAGTAAACAGGAATCCAACCGAAACCGGCAGCTATAACAGGTCCTACAATTGGACCGGCACCAGCTATAGATGCAAAATGATGTCCCAATAGTACGGGCGTTTTAGCAGGTACATAATCAATTCCATCATACATTGTATGTGACGGAGTTTCTTTAGTATTGTTTACTTCAAGTCGTTTGGTAATAAATCCGCCATATAACTTGTAAGCAGCAATATACATTACTAATGCGATGAGTACTAATTCTATTCCGTTCATAATATTTAATTGCTTAATTGCTCTATTGTTTAATTGTTGAAAATTATACTTGAAGTTTTTTATTTGTGTAGAGAATGAGACTATTAATAGACTTTGGCAACTTAATTAATTCTGAAAATATGTAAGAATAATCTTCTTCGCTTAATAAATTTCTTAAGTGAGACTTTTCATTCCAATCAAGTGACTCATAAAGAGAACCAAAACTATATCTAAAAAATTTTACTTTATCTTTTTTTGAATATCTTCTAAAACCTTCAGCGATGTTTGCAGAGATAGAGTCAATCGCTCTGACGAATTGTTTCCCAACAGTATCTTTTGCAAAATAATCCCATTTAACAATAATATCCCAAACATAATTACTTAACTTAAAAGCAATTTTATAAGATTCAATATCATTCAACTTTAAATATTTTTTATCAGGCATAATAACTCCTTTCAAAAAACAATTTAACAATTGGGCAATTTGGCAATTATTTCATCTGTCATTTGCTGTGTTGTGCAGGCACCTTTACTAAACACATCCGGTCCGCCGCGCAACTTCATCATATCGTAAGTTTTTACTTTACCTTCTTCAATAACTTTTGCAATTGCTTTTCTAATCCTATCGGCTTTTGCTTTTTCATTAATATGATCAAGCATCATACAGGCACTCAGAATCATAGCTATTGGATTTACGATTGATGGATTTAATTCCTGATATTTTGGTGCGCTTCCGTGTGTTGGTTCAAATACAGCAACTTCTTCACCGATGTTTGCGCTGCAAGCAAAACCAAGTCCACCAACTAAACCAGCAAAGCCATCAGATATAATATCACCAAACATATTTTCGGCAACTATCACACCGTAAATCTCAGGATTTTTTGTAAGCCACATCATTTGAGCATCAATGTTTGTATCCCATAAAGCAATATCCGGATATTCTTTTGCAATTTCCTTTGCTTCTTTGAACATCATACCGGAAGTTTCTCTTAGTACGTTTGGTTTTTCACATAGTGTAAGATTTGTATAGCCGTATTTTATTGCATACTCAAAACCAGCACGGATAATTCTGCGGGAAGCATTTCTTGTAACTATTCTCGTTGATATAGCCATATCTTCACTTGGAACATCTTTAAAGAATTTCATTTTAGGATGGGTCTCAAGAGCATCACGGACTTGTTTAGGAGGATTAGTCCATTCAACTCCGCCGTAAAGTCCTTCCGTGTTTTGCCTAAAGATAACAGCATTAACTATAGGCTCTTCGTAACCGCCTTTACCATCTTTTCGGATAAAGTTGAGGGAATTTCCTTTAAATGATTGGCAAGGTCTGATACAAATATCAAGATTGAACTTTTGTCTTAATCCAACAATAGGTGAGAAGTAAACATAACCTTTACCTTTTAAAGATGGATCAAGTTCTTTATCAGCAGCATCTTTTGGTTTAGATGTGATGGCACCGAAAAGACCGATTTTATGTTTTTCAAGTAAATCAATAGTTCGTTGTGGCAGAGCATTACCTTCTTTACACCAAAATTCCCAACCAATATCACCGTGAACATATTCAGCATCAAAACCAACTGAGTCTAAAACTCGGATTGCCTCAGGAAGTACTGTTTTTCCAATACCATCACCAGGCATTGCAACTATTGTTCTCTTCATAAACTATTCCCTAAAAAATGAAAAAAATTAACTCATCAAACTTAAATATTTGCTTAAGGTATAACAAGAAATAAGCGCTTACTTTAGTGTAAAATCTTTTTCAATCTTAAAAAAAATAAGTTAAATTATAAATGAAATAATAATTTTTGTTGTTTAAGTGGCTACAAGTTTCACAACGGAAAAATCAGCACAAATAAAGGAACTTGAATCTTTACTTGATTCATCTTTGGATGTTATTTTTAGAATTTCACCTACTGCTAAAATTAATTTTATTAGTCGTTCGGTAAAAGATCTTTTAGGTTACAGCCCGGAAGAAATATTGGGTAAATCTGTATCTAATCTTTTAAGTGAAGAAAAAATCCCCGAATACTTTAAATCAATCTCCGAACTTTTTAAATCAAATAATTTGATAACATTTCAAACGGAATTGCTTCATAAAAATGGTTCTATGATTCCGGTTGAAATTACAGGCAAAGTTGTTTCTGTTGATGGTAAAAAAATGGGGCAGGGAACTATTCGGGATATCAGGGTAAGACTGGAAACTCAAAACAAACTTGCAAGCTCCGAAAACATTTTTAAGGCGGTTTGGGAAAATTCTAAAGATGGGATGAGATTAACAGATCAGGATGGTACAATTGTTTTGTGTAATAAATCTTTTGCACTTTTATTTTCAAAAACCAGAGAAGAACTAATTGGTAAACCGATAACTGAACTATACCAATCAAGATTTGATGACAGTGTTTTAACTAATTATAAAAGAAATTTTATTCAGGGGAATATTAAAGAGTTTTTTGAAAGTACTTCTGTTTTATGGAATGGGACAAGAATATTTTTAGAAATATCCAACTCCATAATTGAGGATTCCAAAGGGAAAAGATATCTCTTAAGCATTTTTAGAGATATTAGCGAAAGAAAAATCAGTGAAGAATTATTACAGAAGAAGACAAGATTACTTCAAGGAATTGCAAAAGCTACCAATGCTCTAATCTCAGATTCTAATTATGTTAGTGGATTTAACAATGCATTGAGAATTTTAGGGGAGTCAGCCGAGACCGATCGAGTCTATATATATAAACACGTTGAAGATGATGAAACGGGTGAACTTTACTTCACACCGATATATGAATGGGTAGCTGAAGGTATCCCATCCCAATTGAATGATGAAAATCTGAAAAAGATATCATACTCAAGATTTGCTCCATTAAAACTTTATGAAGCATTTATTAATGGTGAATCATTAAAATTTATTGTTCAGGATCTTCCAAAAGAATATCGTAATGTTTTTGTTGATAGAAATATTAAATCAATAATATTGGTCCCAATATTAATTGATGGCGCATACTGGGGATTTATTGGATTTGATGAATGTCATTCAAATAGAATCTGGAGCAGCGATGAGGAATCTATACTTAGTGCACTAGCCGGAACACTTGGTGAAGTGCTTAAAAAAGATATGTTCCGTGATGAACTAATTAAGAAAAACATAGAGTTAGATATAGCCGTTAAAGAAGCTGAAAAAGCCGCTAAAGCAAGAAGTGAATTTCTTGCTTTGATGAGCCACGAAATCAGAACACCAATGAACGGTGTAATCGGGATGACAGGACTATTACTTGAGTCGATGCTTTCAGAATCACAAAAAGATTACGTTAACACAATACGTTTAAGTGGTGAGCAACTGCTTGTAATAATAAATGATATACTTGATTTTTCAAAAATTGAATCTGAAAAACTTGAACTTGAAAACCAGCCGTTTGATCTTAGAGAATGTATAGAAGATTCCATCGATCTTATTTCTTCTAAAGTTGCTGAAAAAGATATTGAGTTGTTTTATAATATTGACGATAATACTCCATTCGCAATTATCGGGGATGTAACAAGATTAAGACAGGTGCTTACAAATTTATTAAGCAATGCCGTTAAGTTTACTGATAAAGGTGAGGTGGAAATTTCTGTAACCTCTGAGCACTTAGATTTTAAAGATTATATCCTGAACTTTACTGTTAGAGATACCGGAATGGGAATTCCCGCTGATAAAATGCATCGCCTCTTCAAACCATTCAGTCAGGTTGATTCATCTACAACAAGAAGTTTTGGCGGCACCGGACTTGGTTTAGTAATCAGTAAAAAAATTGTAGAACTGATGGGCGGTGAAATTGGTTTTACTAGTAAAGAAGGAGAAGGGAGTACATTTTATTTTTCTATAAAAACTGAATCCGTTACTTCAGATAAAAAAGTTTATTCTTTTGAAGCCGCACCGCAATTAATTGCAAAAAAAATATTGGTTATAGATCAAAATAAATGCAGTGGAATGATGCTGAATAATCTTGCCAAGCGATGGCGAATGAATTCTGATTTACTGACCGATGTTACAAACTTACAGCACAAATTAAATTTTTCTGCAGATACTGATCTTTTCGTAATTAATGCTTCGGGACTTTACGATAAATTAAATTGGATTATTGAAATTATTAAAAATCACACGGTTAAAAAAAATATCGGCATAATAATTTTAAAGCCGCACGGTAAAGATGTTGGGATAGAAGAGGCAGATGGAAATTTGTTTATCCGAATTATTGCAAAACCAATTAAACGAAAACAATTCCATCAAGCTATCTTGAATTTTATTGATATCCGTTCAAGGTATTCAACTATTATTCCTGCTAAACCTGTTAATGCTGAAAAGGCAAAGCATCCTGAAAAAATAAAAATATTATTAGCAGAAGATAATAATGTAAATCAAATGGTAGCTTTAAGGATGCTTGAACGACTTGGTTATCGTGCTGATATTGCTTCAAACGGTAAAGAAGCTGTTGATGCTGTCGAATCTATTAAATATGATTTGATCTTTATGGATATTCTTATGCCGGAAATGGATGGACTTGAAGCTTGCCGCTTAATAAAATCTAATTCATTGCTTAAACCAGCACCAATCATTATTGCTATGACCGCGAATGCAATGTCCGGCGATCAGGAAAATTATTTAAAAGCAGGTATGGATGATTACATCAGCAAGCCCGTTAATTTAGATGAGCTAAAAAATATGCTTACAAAATGGGGTAATAAAATCCTTATGGAGAAAGAAGATGTGATACAACAATCCATTCAAAAGGAAATTGAATTAAAATTTATTGATGAAAAGAAAATTACTTTTTTGCAGGATATTAAGACGGATGCTGATATAGAATTCTTCAAAGAGATGCTTGATATTTATACTAAAGAAATTCCGAAGAACATAGAATTTATACGTAATGCTATTTTTCAGAACAATTCGGATCATCTTCGTTTTTATGTACACAAGCTTAAAGGATCATCTTTAACATTGGGTGTTGATAGTGTGCTTGGCAGTTTTAAAATTCTGGAAGAAATGGCACTTGAAAATCAGATTAATGAAGACTCACTTAAAGAATTCAAAAAAGTTTCAGAGCAATTTGATATGATACTTGAAGAAATTGCCTTATTGAAAAATAAATATTCCAATATCAAATTGGATTAATCCCGTCACTATGCCTCAACCATCAAAAAAAAGAGCCCCATTAAACCGAACTTTAACTTTAAGTGATGAGGAAATTCAGAACTATAAAGCAAAACTTCTAAAGCTTGATACCAGATTAGATGAAAAGGATTTGGAGAATCGTATAATAAATCAAAATATATTTGATGTTTTAGATTTACTGCCGGAAAAGTTTGTAGATCTTTTATTTATTGATCCACCATATAATCTCAATAAAAAATTTTCATCGGTTAATTTTAAAGAAATGAATGCGAGTGAGTATGAAAATTGGATTGAATCCTGGCTATTAAAACTAATTAAGATATTAAAACCAACTGCATCAATTTATTTTTGCTGCGATTGGAAAACCTCAATTCCTGTTTACAATGTATTAAAAAAAATATTCATCGTTCGGAATAGAATTACTTGGGAGCGGGAGAAGGGAAGAGGTGCAAAAAATAATTGGAAAAATAGTTATGAAGATATCTGGTATTGTACTCTTTCTAATGAATTTATTTTTAATACCGAAGCAGTAAAACTAAAACGTTTAGTACGTGCACCATATAAAACTAAAGAAGGGGAACCGAAAGATTGGCAAACTGAAGATGGCTCAAACTTCAGAATAACACATCCATCCAACTTATGGACTGATGTTACAATTCCATTTTGGTCTATGCCTGAAAACACGGATCATCCCACACAAAAACCAGAAAAGCTTCTCGCTAAAATAATTCTTGCCAGCTCGAATGAAAATGATTTTGTGTTTGATCCATTTATTGGCTCCGGTACAACTGCTGTTACCGCAAAAAAATTAAAGAGAAATTTTTGCGGGATTGAAATGGATGAATTATTCTGTGCTTATACCCTTAAACGATTAGAACTTGCTGAAAAAGATAAATCTATTCAGGGTTACGCAGACGGAATTTTTTGGGAACGCAATACTTTGCTTGAGCAAAAGAAAAACAATTCCGGCTAAGCTACTTGCTTGCTTGATAAATTTTAAATCTACATTTTTACAACCCGAGATTAGGATTTTAGGGCACCGGTTAACAAGTTAATACCCAACCCCGTCAGGTCCGGAAGGAAGCAGCGGTCAGTATATAATTTGTGTAACTGTGTGCCCCTTTTATTTTAAAATGGGAGGAATAAGAAATGAAAGTTTACCTGCGGAATATCGTATTTTGTTCTCAAATTCTATCTTAGCAATTGCAGCAGGCGGGATTAAAAAATTAATTCTACCGTTACCGCATAGGTTAAGAATGTGAATTGATAAATCCGGTTGATGCCCAACTACAGCCACATCTTCTTTGTCTGTTAAATTTAAAATATCAATTAAATCAGAAGTCCGGCTACCGCTTCCTAAATTATTCTCAAATATAATATTAGGAACCGGCTGCATAATTGAACTGATTATTTCCGCTGATTGAACTGCTCGTTTAAACGTTGAGCTGAAAATGATATCAAATTTATCTATAAACATCTTCCACGCTTCGGCGGAATTTTTAATTATTATTTTACCTTCTTCAGTCAGCTCTCGTTCAAAATCTTTTTTACCAAAGGAAGAATTTTCTGATATGCTATGTCTGATTAGGTATAAATTCATTAATAGTTAAAGTTTACTGAAATAACGGTAATGAAATTATGAAAGTCCATCAAATCTTTGTTTAATTGTTTGCCCGTTTTGGAATTCATCAATTCATTCATCTTATCAATCGAGTCAAATTCAATTTCACAGTAGTAAGAATATTTCTGATCGAGTAATAAATTGCTTTCAACTTTTGCAACTTTAATTTCTTTACCGGATAAATCGGACAGATGTTTTACTATTACCTCAGTAAAATGAGCTACGGCTTTATCTTCTTTTGTTTTATGCAGAAAAAATAATTGTTTAAACATCAGCATTTAATCTTAAATGATTTAAAAATATTGTTATAAATATCACGGTAATTTTCATAAGTAGATTTCGGGGCTTCAAGAATTAAAATAAGTTTTTTGGAATTACAGCTAAACTCGTATAACTGATATTTATTTTTTGTATCCTCAAATTCTTCAGACACCCTTTTTTTGATATTGTCTTTACTTTGACTGATTAAAGCTTTATCAAAATAATCTTCTGTGGAATCGGCGGCTGCAATTTTAAAAATTGAAATTGCAACTCCGATTTTCGGATTTATAAATTTAATTCCTTTTACTTCTTTTTTTAGAATACTTGAGATAGTATAGTTACCAAGTTTCTTCCACTGATTATCAAGTTTAATTTCAAAGTCGTTATCGGTAATCATAAAAGTGCTGTCAATCTTAATCGAGTCCTGAACTTCTCCAAGTAATTTTCTTATTGATTCATAATCAATTATTTGCGGTTCCTGTGAGATGATGTTTAAACTATCTATTTCAGATAACACCAGATTATTAAATTTATTTTGTTTACTTACATATTGATTTTTAAAAACATCAAAACGAAAAACATCCTTAACCGGTTTTGAGGATGGAAAAATGCTAACGATCTCAGTGGTAATAGTTGTATCGGAAATAAAAATAACATTCTGTGCCAATTCTTTTTGCGGCATTTTTATTTTTGTGAATTGTCTGAATACAAGATCACCGGCCAGCGAATCAATTGAATAATAAGAAACTCTTTCAAGATTTATTATGTCTTTTGATCTAAATGATTCATTAACTACCGCTAATATTTTTGCACCGGATTTTTTCCAATTTGAATTTAAATATCCATTTAAAGATTCATCTTTTAATAAAAGATTAAAATTTTCATCCATTACAGCAAATAAATTGTAAATAGGATTTTGGTTTTCAATTAAAACAGAGTAAAAAGTTTTTTTATTAATCTTTATACTGTCTAAAATAATTTTATTGTAGGCCGTAAAATCATCAGCAACAAAAGTAAATAATCCCGATAATTTGTTGCTGCTATTCTCATCACCTTGTAAAGTCTCTTCGATCAGATGCTTTAATTCAGGTCCATTCAAGGTTGGATTATTCTTTTTTATTTCCTGTCTGCAAGAAATAAAAAACAATAAAAGTAGAATTGATAAAAATTTAAACAAGCTATTCATAATACTTTATTTTGATTGATGCAAAGATAAAAAATTATCTCATTAGAAATTTGGACTGTATCAATTAAAATAAAAATATTAGAATATTGTAGATATCGCTCTATCAATACAATCAATCATCAACAAATTCAGCGGGTTCTGGAATCCTGCCTCTTATAGAAACTAATTGAGTTGGAATCAAAGCATTATTATTTAAAAGATTAAACTCTTTGATACCGGGCATAGAATGTTCAACAAACAAATAATCGGGTTTAAACTTTTGAATTCTGTTTATCTTTTTCCCATCACCGATTGGCAACCCGGAATGAGTAACATTATTGTTATCAATTAATAATTTATCTTTTGCCGAAAGAAGATACTCACCGCTATAAAGTTTTTGCAATCTATCCGATACAGTGTTTTTCAATTCCGGATAGGATAAATATTTTAAGCCGGCATCATTTTGATTTGCAAACGCTATAAACACTGCAGGATTACCTTTGTGAACAATAACAGGCGTACCGTATTTAACCTTCTGATAAAGATCACGAGCATTCTCGCGTGATACTCTTACGCAGCCGTGCGATGATCTTTTAACACCAAGATATTTGTAATAACTATTTCCGGCTAATGCGTGAAACCCGATTCCCCAATTGAATGTCATAAAGTTCAGCATCAATGTACTATCAAACTGAATTGAGTGCCATCGTTCAACTTTAAATTGAATAGCATAAACACCCTCATTTGTATCCATTCCATCCTTTAATCTTGCTGTTCCGCTGGAGATTCCAAAAGCTTTTGTTGAATCAAAACGTGAATGCAAATAAGCCATCTGGGTTAATAGATTAACTTCAATAAAATAATCGCCAAGTGTATAAAGAGTATCCTTAAGATTAGAATAGTTTATGACATGATTTTTTATTTCGTCTGAAGTTTTATGCGATTGATTCTTTTTACCGTCTTCCGCTATAATGGGCATGCTTATAATTAAGAAAATGAAAATCAGCTTCATATTATTCTTTTCCCTCCGATTTAAAATATGATATTACCAACTCAGCTTTTTTCTTTCCGATAATCTTTTCTATTTCATCAGCGGATGAATTTTTAATTGCATCAACGCTGCCAAAATTTTGTAATAAAAGTTTTGCTGTCTCTTTTCCAATTCCGGCAATATCAGTTAGTTCAGTCTTGATAATTCTTTTACTTCTTCTTGTGCGGTGAAATGTAATTGCAAATCTGTGTGCTTCATCCCTCACTTGCTGAAGTAGTTTTAAACCTGAAGATGTTTTTGGAATCAGTTCAGGGTCCGATTGCCCTGGAAAAAACACTTCCTCCAGTCTTTTAGCAAGACCGATGATATTATAATTTTTAAAACCAAGCTTATCCAAAATTTCAACTGCACTGGAAAGTTGTCCTTTACCGCCATCAACCATTATCAAATCGGGCAGCGGCTGATTTTCTGATTGCAATCGTGAGTAATGTCTTTCAATTACTTCTCTCATACTTGAAAAATCATCGGGACCTTCAACTGTTTTAATAATAAATTTTCTGTACAGACTTTTTTTCGGTTTGCCGTCTTCAAAAACAACCATACTGGCAACAGTATCTGTGCCTTGAAGATTAGAAATATCAAAACATTCAATTTTTCTTGGAATTGTTTTTAATCGTAAATCCCGTTGAAGTGCAGAAAGGGAATAGGGCGCATTGCCGAGATTCTTCATCTTTTGCAATTGTATCTCTTTAAGTTGAAGCGATGCATTTTCTTTGCACATCTTAACTAATGATTTTAAATCGCCGCGCTGCGGTACAAATATTTTTATTTTTTTACCGGATTTCATTTTTAACCATTCCGTTAATGCTTCAGCATCATCAGGTTGGATTTCAAGTATGATTTCTTTTGGTATCTCGGTAAAATCATTGTAATAAAATTTTATTGCGGCAGAATAAATCTCAGATAATTCCTCACCTTCCTCGATAGAAAGTTTTAGCTGCTTTTTACCAATAAGTTTTCCTGATCTGATATTAAAAACAGCGCAGGTAGAATCTTTGCCTTCATAGGCGATTGCAAAAATATCACGGTCTTCAAAATCATCACTTACAATTTTTTGTTTGGAAGATAGCGAATCTAATTGTGCGATTTTATCCCTTAGCTCGGCAGCTTTTTCAAACTCTAAATTTTTTACAGCCAGTTCCATTCTGTTTTTAAGATCTTTAATCAGGTCATCTGTTTTGCCTTTAAGCAGTTTTACAACTTCATCAACCATTTCATTGTAAGCTGCGGGTGAAATAAATCCTTCACAAGGTCCATCGCATTTTTTTATATGATAATCGAGACAGACTTTAAATTTTTTATCGGCAATATTTTTTTCTGTCAGATCAAGTTTGCAGCTTCTTATTTTAAATATCTGGTTTATCATTCTTAGTGAAGTGCGCATGCTTCTTACATCCGTATAAGGACCAAAATATTTTGCGCTGTCATTCATAACTTTTCGTGTAGGATAAATTCTCGGAAAGAGTTCGTTGGTAACTTTAATAAACGGAAAAGATTTGTCGTCTTTTAGATTAACATTATATCTTGGCTTAAACTCTTTGATTAAATTATTTTCAAGAATCAATGCTTCAAGTTCACTATCCGTAACTACAACCTGAAGATTATCAATCTTGCTTACTAATGCTTTAGTTTTAGCGGAGGAAATGTTATCCAGAAAATAACTTTTTACTCTGTTCTTAAGACTCTTAGCTTTACCAACGTATATAACTTTCCCCTTCTTATTCAGGAATTGATACACGCCGGGCAGAGCAGGCAAATTTTTTAAATTTACTTCTAAATTTGAGTTCAT
>DAIRCT010000030.1:20133-36798 GCA_036796535.1 Ignavibacteriaceae bacterium | reverse complement strand
CTTTTTTTAATAATTGATAAATGTTCTTTAAAATATTTCTATTTTATTTTGATCTTTTATGTAATTCAATTATTTCTAATTAAATAATAATATATTTCAAATGTTTCTCAACTTAATCAAATCAATTATTTTACTAGGAGGTAAAATGAGAATACCTTATAAAAGACTACTATTGGCAATTAGTTTTTGGACGGTAGTTTTTATTGCTGGTTGTGTGGATACTAGTGTTAATCCTATTCCCAGCAGTATTAATTACTCGAGTCAAATTAAAGTTGTCAATTTAGTACAAGGCGCGGGAACAGCAACCCTTACCCTTAACGGTCAATCGCTTGGCACGGTTGCTTTTGGGAGTGAGGTTCCTGGTTCTGGTTCTGACTTCTTAACTGTTCCGTCTGGTAACAAAACTCTAGCTGCAACTTTTAGCAGCGCAGCAAGTCAGAGCTATAAATTTGCTGCCTCAACTGATTATAAGCTAAGAGTTTTCTTAGTAGGAACAAATTCTTCCAGTGAGTTGGTTGCAAAATACCAAAGATACGTTTGGCAGACCAAGGATTCTGAGAATGGAAAAGCTTTATTTCCTGATGGTATAGGGCAGGTTGCCTTCTTTAATGGTTCCCCCGATGCTGTAATCAGCAGCGTAAAAATGACAGGTCCTGATACAGTTGTTGTCGCTAAATCTCTTGCTATGGGTGGATCAATCTCTTATACAAAACTTAAAGCAGGAGCTTATGCTTTTGATGTTTTATATAACACAAACCAGCATCTTACATTTAATTACACTTTAGGTGCAAAAGGTAGATATACAGCAGTTATATATGATGCTGCAGCTAGCATTAAAAATGCAGTTTTCGTTGATGATTAATAAAATAGTTAATAAATAACGGAGGAAAAAAATGTTTTCCAAAATTTACAAAATTTTACTTTTGATACTGTTTGCCAGCTCGTTTACCTTTTCGCAAACTGGTCGTATCTCTGGAAAGGTAACTGATCAGCAAACAGGGGAGCCCTTAATCGGGGCTAATGTAATTGTTATGGGTACAAGCTTAGGAGCAGCTACCGATGTTAACGGAGAGTATTTGATTACAAATCTTTCCGCAGGACAGTACAGCGTAAAAGCTTCTTATATCGGTTATCAGGATGTCACTGTCAGTAATGTTCTGGTTACTTCTGGCTTGACCACACGACTCAATTTTGAATTACAACCAACGGGTTTTCAAACCAAAGAGGTTGTGATAGTTTCACAAAGACCTCTGATTGAAAAAACCTCAACTAATGCAATAAGAAGATTTGGGCCTGAAGAGATGGAAAATCTCGGGTTGAGAAGTCTTCAAGCAATTGTTCAAATTCAACCAGGAGTTGTAACCCAAAACGGTTTAACTTTTATTCGTGGAAGTAGACCGGATGAAACAGGCTATACTGTTGAAGGTGCTGATGTTAAAAATATATTAAACAGAAATGGTGGTTCTTTAGTAACGGTAACTGCTGATGCTTTGCAAGAGGTTCTTGTTCAGGCAGGTGGTTACACCGCTGAATTTGGAAACGCCAATGCTGGTATTGTTTCCTCGGAATTTAAAACCGGTGGCACCTCATATAAATTTTCTTTAAGAGCAGAAACTGATAACTTCGGAAATTATCCTGGCGATAAATTTTTGGGCACCTATTCTTACGGCTACTCCAATTATGGAGTAACAGTAAGCGGCCCGGTTTTTACAGATAAGCTTAAATTCTTTATATCTGGTGAAAATTCATTTAACAGAGATTCCCGTATGTTTTTTGATGGTAATCCAACTGCATTTTCAGATGGAGCACTATTAGATACAACAAAGGTTTATGATTCAGGCGTTTATGGTGGATCTAAATCAGACTACCAATATTTAAAATGGGGCGCCGCAAATATTCTGGGCAACTCAAATAATAGATATACAACTAATGGTACTGTTTTATTTGATAACAATCCTCTTATATTAAGATTAGCAGGTGCGTTCACCAGGTCAAGAGGACAAGGAACAACTGGGATATTTAACATATTTAACTCAGATAGACTTACTCGTACAGATGTTTCCTCCCTTTTACTTAATTTAAAGGGAACCTACTTGTTGGGCTCAAACTCATTCGTAGAAGCTAGCTTTGGATATTTTGATTTCCGATCAAAATCTTATGATCCATATTTCAAAGATAGTTTCCTAAGTTACAGTGATAGCTTGGCAGCAGCACAGTTCGGATGGAAATACACTAATTATTATACTGGTCCTGCCACTTATGACTTTTATGGATTCCCATTTAACAGACCAGGAACTAACTTAAGCGGATATACAAAAGATCAGAACAACTATATTAATGCAACAGTAGCTTATACCGCACAGGTCGAGAAACATGCTTTAAAAGTTGGTGGATCATTTCAAAGATGGACGGTTAGAAGATGGCAAAATAATAGCCCAAGCAACTTCCTGTCGACAGTTAGAAATAATCCTGATGCGGCAAGAGATTCACTTTCCACACTAATTGGAACAACGTTGTTTGCAAACTTTAATAATTATGGATTTGATGTTTTTGGTAACGAAACTACTGATGCCGATGGAGTTTTTGCTCCAAAGCATCCACTATTTGCTTCTGGGTATGTTGTAGATAGATTTGAAGTTAGTGATCTTATAATAAATGCCGGTTTAAGATATGATTATATTGATATGGATAGCTGGGCATGGACAAATCCACTGAACCCGGGTATTGATCGTACATATCATACTATTCCAGATACTTCTTATAGAAAAGGTGATACGTTTAGTTATATTTCACCAAGATTAGGATTTGCTTTCCCTGTAACAGATCAAACAGTATTCCATTTACAGTTTGGTAAATTTGTTCAATCACCTAGCTTAGATGTTGCATACAGAGGAGTCTATATTGCAGCTCAGCAGATTCAGGGATCAAATTTGTTTACTAACCCGATAGCTTACAATCCAAGTCCAATAAGAACTACACAGTATGAAGTTGGATTGTCTCATCAATTTACAGACTTCGCAGCTTTTGATGCTACTTTGTTCTATAAGGATATTAAAGGTCAATTACAGTATACTGTAATCGTTACAGCTCCGGGAGCTATTAGAAGTAAATATAATGTCTTCTCTAATCAGGACTTTGCTACTACAAAAGGTTTAGAGCTTAGTTTAAAGTTGAGAAGAATAGAAAGAGTTAGTGCATCAATTAATTATACATTCTCCTCCGCTCAAGGAACTAACTCACTATCAAATAGTGGTGTGGGTTCTACTGAAGTTAATGGAAATGTTCCCACAGTGTTAATTCCTTTGGATTATAATCAAACCCATAGAGGGTCAATTGTCCTTGATTATAGGTTTGACAAAGATGATGGAGGTCCGATACTTCAACAATTAGGATTAAACTTATTGTTTACATTTAACAGCGGACATCCATTTACTTATTCAGTATGGCAGGGATTAGGTCAATCTTCAGCTTGGACTGGTGGACTTACACCAATTGGCACTGGCGATACCAGAGGAAGAAGACCTTATGGACCTATAAATTCAGCAACGACTCCCTGGGTATATAATTTAGATCTTAGAGTTGATAAAACTGTAAACATTTATAATTTTGACTTTAACTTCTATGTTCAGGTTCTAAACTTACTAAATACAAAAAGTTTTATTAACGTTTATGATAAAACAGGTAGTGCAACCGATGACGGTTTCTTAAGCACAACAGATGCTCAGACTTTGATTGCCAATTCAAGATACACTGAAAGATTTGCTGATCTTTACAGAGCAATCAGTTTGAATAACAGGGCAGCGGCCTTTAACGTATATGGTTTTGATGTTTTTGGACCGCCAAGACAGATAATTGCTGGCCTTTTGGTTAACTTTTAATTTATAGGAGATTTTAATGTTACCCTATGAAAAATATAATTTTTGCGGAGGTTATTTAATATGAAAAAACTCAATTTATTAAGTTTAATAATAATTCTCTTTTTCTTTTTTGTTGCACCAAATAATTTATTTGCAAATTATAAAGGCGATGAAAAAGATAAGGGAAAAAAACCGGCGCTACAGAAAACGTTAATCAACCCGCGCCAAAGCCTTATGAATATAAATAATGCTTCTATGTGGGTTACTAACGAAGGTTTTCACGATTGGGTTGTGGCTTCAAGTTATAATGGAGCATTCCCAAATGGTAGTAGTGTGGGTGCTATTTTCGCTGAAGGAGTTGTTTGGGGCGGTCAAGTAAATGACGGAAAAACCCCACTTGTTAGAGTTGATGGAAATACTTACGGAACCGGATGTTCTCCAATAACTCGATTATACAGAGTCAGACCTGATTATTTAACAGGAGATCTTAGCAGTGATGCCGCCACATTCAATCAGATTCCTATCGGGCAGGTAACTGATGGGGACATTCAGGCATTAAGAGATCAATATGCCACAGATTGGAAAGAATGGCCTGCTTATGCTGATGCTCCTGAAGGAAATCAAGGCGCACCTTATAAAGATGTTGATGGTGATGGTAAATATAATCCTGATGTTGATATTCCGGGTATTCCGGGTGCATCACAAACTATATTTATAAAGTATAGCGATAAGATTTCAGAGTCAAACTATGGCTCACCACCAATTGGGTTAGAAGTTTCTGAAGTTTATTGGGCATATTCTTACTCAGGCGCTCTTGGTAATGTTATTTATAAACAGATGACTATGGTTTATAAAGGTTTACCGGATGGGTCTGCTAATTCAAAAATAGATAGTATGTATATTGTTCAGTGGGCTGACCCTGATGTTGGTACCTCGTCTGATGATTTTGCCGGTTGCGACACTACTTTAAATATGGGTTTCGCATATAACGCTGGTCCTACAGATGCAACTTATGCTGGATTGGGCTTGGCACCACCAGCAGTTGGATATGACTTCTTTTCAGGCGTCTCCAAGTTTACAGGAAATCCAAATGATAGCGCAGTAGTTGATCTTCAGTGGAAAAAAGGATACAAATACATTAACAGCAAACCAATGAGCTCGTTCATTTATTTTGCGGCTAGCGGTGCCTGGAGCGATCCCGGGTTTAACTATAATGGTACTCTTGAGTTTTACAACTTAATGAGAGGTAAATTACCAATTCCAAGATATCCAAGTGCAAAACCATTCCCGGACGCAGTAGCAGACATTACCCCCGTGGGAACATATTTGCTTGATGGTGACCCCGTAACACATACAGGAAAACTTGATGGAAATGTTGAAGGACCCGGCGACAGAAGAATTATGGTTGTAAACGGTCCAATCAATTTAAGCAGAGGGGATACAGCGCAGATAGTTTTGGGAATAGTTTATGGATTGGGTACTGATAACTTATCGAGCGTAACGGCTATGAAAACGAATGATAATACTGCTCAAATAGTTTTTGATAAATTATTTAAGTTGCCATCCATTGATCCACCTAAAGTTAAAGTTGCTGCTTTACCCAATGAAGTTGTATTTAATTGGGATGTAGATCCAAATAGTGTAAGTAAAGTTGAAAATTATTCTGGTGAAGGTTACTCATTTCAGGGATATGAAATTTATCAGGTCCCATCACCTTCATCAAGTTTAAAGGATGGTATATTGCTTGGTACTTATGATATAATTGATGGCGTAACTTCTATTTATGATCAAATTCCTGATAAAAACAACAACCTGATACCTGAGCTTGTTGCAGATGGAACAGATAAAGGTGTTATAAGAAGTATAGCAATAACTCAGGATCAAATAAGAAAAAGCGCTTTACGTAATGGACAGGAATATTATTTCGTGATTGTTGCGTATGCATATAATCCATCACCATTGCTTCCATTTCACGTAATTAGATCACCATTTATTATTCAGAGAGTAACTCCTCAGGAACAAATGGGTTATACTTTCAACGATCAGGTAAATGGTTCGTTAAATGTAAAACATGCAACTGGTGCAGCAGATGCATCAATTATAGCTAAAGTTATTGATCCAACAGCTACAACCGGTCATAATTATCAGGTCTTCTTTACAGAAAGAAGCGAGATAAGAGATGCTGGCGGTAATTGGGTAGCTTCAGGAGTTTCAAAGCTTAATAAGCCCAACGATTTAACCGGAACTTCAATTTCTATCGTTGGTCTTTATGGTCCTAATCCAGCAGCAGGAACTCAATTAACATTCTCATTGGATTTACAATCACCAACTTTGGCCTGGGCTGATGGTATTACAATAACATTCCCAGAAGGTGTTACCATTTTAAGGGCTCCTTCGTTTGAAGCGGGTGGTGGAACAATTGTCCCCGAAGTGAATGGCAATGTAATTAAAATGGGCTTAACCAATGGTGAGCATACAGGAAACGGTATTTTCCACGGTGGTGAAACCTGGGATGTTTTCATATCTCCACCGACTCTTCCGTTAGCAGTTGACTGGATTGTTCATGATGACGGATATATTGATGCAAGCACTCCAACGGGTGTGGTTCTTGATGCATCCGGTACCTTTACATTGACAACAATTGGTTCACTTTCCAGAACTGCAAAATATTGGAATGTAATGGATCTTAATACTCATACAGTAAAGCTTGAGAATATTGGAGTTTTAAGCGGAGTAGATTTATATCCAAGACGAGATGATTTACCAACCACTACTTATGGTGCCGCAGCAAATCCGATTGTTGACGGTATGCAGGTAGGAGTTGATGGAAGCTACTCAGCTCCAACTACTTTCTCTGAGAAAAAACCACCGACTGTAAATGGTAAAGCAATGACACCAGGTGCTAGATGGACAAGCACTAATTATATCTTAACCAACTTTATTTATTTTGGTTACAAGGATGGAACAGTAGATGCCTCACTCGGTGCATATGTAAGTGGTGGTGCAGGAACTACTGATGTAGGTCAATTACAACAAGATATAGAGCTTAGATGGACTGGTGTTATAGGAGATACGGTTATTAACGGTAAGACTCTTAAAATAACAAAATCTGGTGGATCCTATATCACATTGTTTGGTGCTAGTGGAAAATCAATTGCAAATCATCCACTAAATCCAAATCCAGGTAGTACAGCACCATTTCTTATAAGAGTACCATTCGAGATATGGAACGTTGAATCAAATCAACAAATTACCGCTTTGATGTGGGATCGTACTCCTACTTTTGATGTTGATGGCGGAGCAGTTTGGAATCAAGTAGCCAGAGTATATATGTGGGTAGTAAACGTTCCACAAAGCAGTACTACACCATTAGCTCCGGCATCTCAGACAGTTAAAGATCACGGTACCTGGAATCTGGTACTTTATCAATCAACATTTACAAAAGGCGATGTTCTTAGAATAAACTATGATAACCCACTTTTATCTGGTGTAGATACATTTACATTTGGTACAAACGGTTCAGTTTATTCTGTAGAAACTGTTAAGAGCCAGGTTGATAAAATAAATGTATTCCCAAATCCATACTATGGATTCCAGTACAGAGAATTAGCACCGAATAATAAATATGTCACTTTTAGTCATTTGCCTGCAAATGCGGTTATAAGAATATTTGACATAAGCGGTGTACTTGTTAAAACAATAAACCATGTTCCCACCAATGGTCAATTCGACACTTGGAATTTGGCAAACGATAATAATTATCCTGTAGCAAGTGGTATTTATGTCGTTTACATTGATATGCCAGATTTAGGAACAACAAAGATCTTAAAATTAGCTGTTATTCAAGAGCAGCAAATGTTAAAAGTATATTGATATTTAAAAAAGGTACAGGTAATAGTGCCTGTACCTTTATAAAATTTTAATTTTTATTCGGAGGAAATTATGTTTCAAATGAAAAGAATAGTGTTCATACTTCTGATACTGAGCTTCTCAGTTGTTGAAACATTCGGTGGTGGTCAGAATCGTGCAGGTACATCAGGTGCCCCGGAATTGAGAATACCGGTTGGTGCAAAGTACCTTGCCTTAGCTGGCTCCCCGATTGCTAATGTAACTGGTCTGGAAGCCATTTATTGGAATCCTGCGGGTCTTGATTTTAGCCCTAATAGTGCCAATGCATTATTTTCATATCGTTCTTACATTGCAGATATGAATATTAATAGTATTTCAGCAAGCGGAAGACTTGGTGACCTTGGCTCTTTTGGGTTATCCTTTAGATCTCTTAACATCGGTGATATTAATGTAACTACAATGGATCAACCAGATGGCACCGGGCAGATATTTAGCCCAACATATTTTGTTCTTGGGTTAACCTACTCAAAGCAACTTACTGATAGAGTTGCTATAGGAGCAAATATAAATTTAGTAAACGAAACAATTGACAGAGTATCAGCATCAACCATCAGTTTTGATATAGGAGTTCAGTATCGGGATATGCTACAAGTTCCCGGCTTAAATCTGGGTGTTGTTGTTAAAAATCTAGGTTCTCCTATTAAATACGATGGTAATGCGCTTTTCGTAAATGCAGATGTGTCTGGAGCAAATAGAGGTCCGACGTATTATAAGTTAGATGCATCAACTGCAGAGTTACCCTCTGAAATCGCAGTAGGACTTTCTTATCAGAGGAAACTTGATGAAGAAAACACATTAACTCTTTCTGGTTCTTTTACCAATAACAACTATACATATGATGACTATAGATTAGGTCTTGAATATACATTCAAAAATATATTCTATGTAAGAGGCGGATATTTATGGTCACCACAGTCAACAGATAATACACCAAATATTTTTCAGGATTATACCCTTGGTGCTGGATTAAACCTGAAACAATTTAGTGGTCTTGATATTGCTGTAGATTACGCATATGTACCGGTAAAATATTTTGATGCAAACCACGTATTTTCAATTTCACTCGGTTTCTAAAAATATTTTTACTACTTGATTGTTTAATCCGTACCGGTAAAACGGTACGGATTTTTTTTGTGCTTACTTGATGAATCTAATGAAAGTTTTAAGAGGGATTTTAAAGAGCTATAATTTATTTTTCTTTCTTAATAAACTTCATCGAACCAGAGTTTATACAGTAACGTAAACCTGTTGGTGGTGGTCCGTCATCAAAAACATGACCAAGATGCCCGCCGCATTTTGCGCATATAACTTCTGTTCTGGTCATTCCATAACTTTTATCTTCTTTGTAAATAATTCTGCTGCTGTCAATCGGTTCAAAATAACTGGGCCAGCCACAAGATGATTCAAACTTTGTGTCCGACTCAAATAATGGCGTACCACAAGCTGCACAAACATAAGTGCCATATTCAAAGTTGTTCCAGTATTTTCCGGTAAAAGCCCGCTCAGTACCTTTTTCCCGAAGTATTTTATATTGTTCGGGTGTTAATTCTTTCTTCCACTCTTCATCTGATTTTATAATTTTATCTGACATATTCTTTCCTTTGCTTTTTGTAGAATCGGATATATTGTGTTTTATCTGTGGTAAATTGTTAGAGTTTTTAATTGAATGATTTAATGATATTACCACAGCTATTCCTAATAGGGCTAACAAAAAAATCTTTAACATAGTTTAACTCGGATTGTTAATTAAAATCTGATACAAGTATCTGTAATTAGTGTTTTATTTTCAACACACTAATTTTGAAATAACTTAAGAAATCAATAGTTATTATAAAATCTTTTTTACTTTTCTTCCGCTGCTTTTATGTAATTTAAGTCAGGATTTGATTATTTTACAGTAAAGCAGGAGAGATTATTATGAAAAAAATCGTTTTATTCTCGGCAGTACTTTTCCTATCGTTTTTAATTTATAGTTGCAGCAGTAAGCATAAGCCCGAACTTACAGAAAATATTAAAACAGGTTTAAGAGCTGATGCTAAGCAATTTTCAGAATCACTTAAATCCATTCTACTAAAAGAAATTCAAACCAACGGATTGCCTGCTGCCGTTTCTGTTTGTTCAGATACTGCACAAATTCTTACCAACAATTTCGGCATCACAAAAGGTATTTATATAAAACGTGTTTCCTTCAACAATCGTAATCCAAATGATTATCCCGATGAATTTGAATCAAAAGCTCTGAAGCATTTTGAAGAATTAAAATCCATAGGCCAGTTAAACGATTCCACTGAGTTTGTCGATGTTATCGAATCAGATGGAATAAAATCAGTTCGTTACCTAAAGCCAATTCTAATCCAGGCGCCGTGTTTAAATTGTCATGGACAAAGAGAAAATATTATGCCTGAAGTAAAAGCAATAATTGGCAGTAAATATCCTAACGATAAAGCAACCGGATACAGCATAAACGATTTGCGTGGAGCCATATCTATTAAAAAAGTATTATAAAATAAGAAGGAAATATTATGGTTAAAGATTATCCTACCTTCAAGGTGCCTGTTATTACATCCATTCAGGATATGATTTTGCGTTCTGCAAAAGAGTATGGCGATAAAATTGCACTTGAGGATTTAACTAACACGCCAATTTCAAGTGTTACTTTCAGGCAGTTACACGATTACATAATACGTTTTGGTAAAGCTCTTTTTGATATTGGATTAAAGGAGCGCGATCATATTGCAGTGATAAGTGAAAATCGTGTTCAATGGTCGCTTACTTATTTAACCTCAATGTGCTTCAATTTGGTAGCTGTTCCGATTGACAAAGGACTAAATCAAAATGAAATATTAAATATTATTCACGAATCCGATGTTAAGGCGATTGTATTTTCAGATACCTTTGAGCCGCTTATGAAAGAGAAAAGAGATTCGTTGCTAAATCTTAAATACTATATCAATATGGATGCAAAAGATGACAGAGGCGGGATATACTCAATGCCGCGTATGATTGAGAAACAAAATGCATCCATTGAAAAACTTCCGTTTGTAAATCCGGGAGAGATGTCGGAAATTATTTTTACGTCGGGTTCTTTGGGAAGAGCAAAGGGAGTGATGCTTAGCCAGAAAAACCTTGCATCAAATCTTATGGCAATGACAAGTATGATTGAAATCGGACCAGCAGATAGATTCCTTTCTGTGCTTCCAATTCATCACAAATATGAATGTACTTGCGGATTGCTCTGTCCTTTATATGCAGGTGGATCAGCTCATTATGCGCGCTCTTTAAAAACTGTTGTGGATGATTTACAAAAAGTTAAGGCAACAATTTTGCTTGGTGTACCGCTTCTTTATGATAAAATGTTTAAGAAAATCTACAAAGGAATACAGGAGGACAAACTTAAATCCAAAATAGTACCTCCGCTTGTTTCAATTACAAATATTTTGCAAACCATCGGATGGAAAAGTTCGAAGAAATTAGTATTTAAAGAGCTGCACGAAAAATTTGGCGGACATATAAGATTATTTATTGCCGGCGGCGCTGCTCCTGATCCAAAAGTTGCAAAAGGTTTACGAGAGCTTGGTTTTAATTTTGTTCAAGGTTATGGTTTAACTGAAACATCACCAATTGCTGCGTTAAATCGTTTGTACAGTTTTAAAGATAATGCTGCAGGTTTACCATTACCCGGACTTCAGATAAAAATCAATGAGCCGAATGAAAGTGGAATCGGAGAAATTTATATCAAAGGTGATAGCG
The DNA here is from genome assembly GCA_036796535.1 of Ignavibacteriaceae bacterium. Taxonomy (GTDB): domain Bacteria; phylum Bacteroidota; class Ignavibacteria; order Ignavibacteriales; family Ignavibacteriaceae; genus IGN3. The sequence continues at coordinate 25,282 of DAIRCT010000030.1, read as the reverse complement.
TAATGCTTGGCTATTATAAAAATCAAAAACTTACCGAGGAAGCTTTTGATAATGGTTGGTTCAAAACCGGCGATATAGGATTTTTTGATGAGGATGGATTTTTGCACATCAATGGAAGAAAGAAAAATGTTATAATCTCTAAAAACGGAGAAAATGTTTTTCCTGAAGAAATTGAAGACATATTAAACAGAAGTCCTTTTGTGCAGGAAAGTATGGTTTACGGCGAACAGGATGATAAGCATACCGAAATTATTGCAGTTCAAATTGTAACTGATGCCGAAGCATTTATTGAGTATTCTGAAAAAAATAAAGTAGCAATTACTCCGGAACTTGTGAATGAAAAAATTGCCGAAGCCGTAAAAGAAACAAACAAAGAACTACCTGCTTTTAAACAGATAAGAAAATTTTATGTAAGAGACAGCGAGTTTGAAAAAACCACCACACAAAAAATTAAAAGGTTTTTAGTTAAGTCTGTTTCCTAAATATTAAATAGAAAATAAAAATTTGTCTTAAAAGCTTATGAGTCTTAATGTCAACAAGTTCGGAATTTTCTACTAAAGAAATTTGTCTAAATGAATAACATCCGACAAACTGAAGTAACAAACACGGAATCAAAAATGAGGCAATATATTTTTTCATAAGACCTCACCATTTAGAAACAAACCCGATTCCTCAAAGGAATCGGGTTTGTAGTATAGAACATTATTTTAAAAGCATCATCTTCCTTGTTTGAATAAAACTGTTTGATCTTAATGTGTATATGTACACTCCGCTTGCAAATTTGGAAGCATCAAACAAAACTGTGTGATTACCAGATTCTTCAGCTTCATTAACTAATGTCGCAACTTCGTTACCAAGAATATCATAAACTTTTAGTTCAACATTACCAGCTTCCGGAATTGAGTAATTAATTGCTGTTGATGGGTTAAATGGGTTTGGATAATTCTGTTCAAGTGCATATTCTGTCGGAACTATCTCGTTGCTCTCCTCAATTTCTTTTGCAAAAACAGAATTGGTTGACATTTTAATTATGCCTTGAATTGTTTGTGGTATAAGATTATCAAAAACTATCTTGTCTCCATCATTCTTATCCCAAATAACTACCCTTAATTTATCACTACCTTTCTTAAAGCCCGCTCCATCCTCCGCAACAATCACATATCCAAAGCTTCCTTTATTATTTATTTTTCCGGTTCCTTTAATTGTTGCAACAGAGTTATCAATCAATAACCACTCGCAGTTATCGCTCTTCAGGTTAATTCGCTGTTCAGGAATTTTAATATTTAAAGTTCCCTTGGGTTTGTAGTTTAGACCAAAATCAGCAAGATGAAACTCGAAGAAAAGTTTATCATCAGCAGAACATCTTTTTTTATTTTTTTCTTGTGTCAGCGGCATCCAGCCGGCACCCAAAATTCCCGCGAATGATTTTTGATTACCAACATTTATCACTCTTCCAATTGTCTTAGGAGTTAGGAAATTATTTTGTAACATTACATAAGCAGAGAGTGCTTGAAACTCTGTTATACCTGTTAAGATCTGGGGTACACTTGCTGGAGTAATTCCAACATAGTCTAAAATTCCTAATACCATTTCGTTTGCTGTAACAGAATAAGTTTTTAAAGGATCTATCGGGACACCATTTATATTAACTGAAACCAATCTTTCCCCGGCTGGCTTTGATCCATCATAAGTATATTCCATTCCAGATACCTGAAGAAAGAATTCGTCGCTCGTTTCAATTTCAGAAAGACCAAACTCAAGTCCTTTTAAAATATCCATTCCGGTTAAATCAAAAGTTGCAAGCTGAAACCCGAGAGTATTTGTGGTATTAAATCCATATCCATTAACCCTAAAAAGATCACCAGCAGTGAAAGCACCTTCCCACAATGGAAGTGCGATTGAGCCGCCTGCCTGCAGAGCAATATCGGTTGATGTGTAAGCGCGAAAAGCATCAGCGACTAAATTACCAGCAGGTGTATCGTGCATACCGTAATCCAAAAGATCGGTAGCTTCTTCCCAAAAGAAACCACTTGCATAACCGGCTTGTTGCGTAAAAAATGGAACTCCATAAAATGATTCTATGTCTGCAATCATACCATCAACCGTTGCTTGCACAGTTGGCTCTTGCGGAATGTTAGTATCAATTGGAATTAATTGATAATTTAATAATTGTACACTTGCGCCATTAACAACTAACTTCATCTCGCCAGCATACATATAGTTTGATCTTGCCTGAACAATCCATGTTGTTCCACCGAGTGGATTAGTCATTGAGATTGGCTGCTCGTACATATAATGGTCGTGTCCGCCAACAATTACATTTATTCCAGGCACATTTGAAGCAATCATTTTATCAAGATCTACTCCCAGATGTGAAAGCAGAATGACAACATCACATCCTGCAGCTTTTAAAGTCCCAACCATTGTACCGGCAATCGTTCCAATATCTTCACTAATAACAGCAGGAGAAGGATTGGATAGTAAATTTGTTGCGGGAGTTGTTAATCCAAATATTCCTACTTTGGTATTACCATATTGTTTTATCACATATTCCTTAACATATTTTTGCATATCAGGTATGGCAGTAAAATCAGTATTTGCAGAAAGAAGAGGGAATGCATTATTTGGATCCGGAAAAGCATATTGTAGAGAACCAAGCAATACATCAGGACCCAAATCAAATTCGTGGTTGCCGAGTGTCATCGCATCAAGTCCCAAAGCACTAAGAATTTGAAGTTCGGGAACCTGAAAATATTTATTGAAGAAAACATCACCAATCGAAATATCACCTGCGTGAAGGAAAAGAACATTTGGTTCTGTCATTTTAGTCATCCCAACTAAAGTCGCAATGCGGGAAATTCCACCCAGCGTTCCTTTAAGATTTACATCTCTTGGACCAATTGCTTCGAGTGTGGAATGTGAATCATTGACGTGTAAAATCGTCAAGGTATCGGGTTGTGCAAGAATTAAAGTTGAGAAGATGAGGAAGAAAGAAAGTAAAGAGAATAACTTTTTCATTTTGTAACTCCTTGATTTGTGAATTATGAATTATTTTCAATACTAAAATCATAAACCGCAAAAAGAGAGTTGTCATAAAATTGTAAAAAGTTTTATAAATATTGTTAACAAATAACAAATAATAAAAACCCCTATCAGCTTGCATTGATAGGGGATAAGAAAGAGAATCAGAAAATCAAATTATTTTGATGAGGTTATAATATTATTGACAATCCTAATAAAAGTCTGACATTACTCAGAGTATTTTTAGTCTTAGACGAATAGCTATAATAGGAATCTTCCTCTGTATAGCTTGTTCTTCTGTAATTAATTTCAGTTCTAATACTAAAATTCTCCGTCGCTAAAAATTTAATACCTGCACCCAAATTTATTACTCCAACATCAAGTGAGTTGGATGTTCTTATTAAAAGCCCGAAAAGATTATAGGAATTAGATAACCCATATCCTCCCCTAACATACAATGCTAACTTAGAATTAGAGGGTAGCAAATAAGTGTAGGACAAATTAGGGATAAGTGAATAAGACGGCTTAGAATTTTCAAGAAAAAGAAAATCCAATTCCGGCTCAAATGAAAGCCCATCAATAATAAAGTAACCAGGAATAATATGAAGCTGAAAATAAGTGTGGTCAGATGAATATTCTTGTGAGTAACCCCCAGATTCATATTTTGAAGTTGATGTTTGCGACCCGATGTCACCAGATAGGTTTAATTCCCATGAACCTTTTGTAAAGGCGTAGCGATCGTTTTGTACAGTCTGAGCTTGGATACATAAGGAAAGCAAGAAAATCGAAAAAACAACGAAGAATAAATTTCTGTATAACATAACGTTACCTCTTTAATTATGAATTATGAATTGAATTCAATACTAAAATCATAAACCGCAAAAAGAGAGTTGTCATAAAATTGTAAAAAGATAGTCAAAGAACTTAAAAAACATGTCCAAAGTTGAAATAAATTCCTGTTGTCTCTTTCCCAAATCCAACATCAAATCGTACAACAAAATTATCCATATAAAAACGCAGCCCAACCACAGGATTTATAATCCAATCCGATGTTGATTCACTATTGCCTAAATCAACTGCCGCTATTCCACCCAATCTCCACCAAATAGGAAAACGAAATTCGGAATTAATTAGAACAGTAGAGTTTGATAAATACCTGTCCTGCGGTAATCCTCTTAGTGTATTATTACCACCAAGAGGCAGTTGAAGTTGATAATTAACTTCAGAAGAAATTGATTGAAGAATTATTCTGTTAGCCCAAACAAAATTTGGTTTAAACAATGTTAAATAATGTTGTCCTAAAATTCCGATTTTATAAAAAGAATATCCTTGTTTAAATAAGTCGGGGGAATATTCATTATCAATTTCAATAACAAATCCATTTTGCGGATTGATAAAATTTGTTCTTGTATCCCATCTGAAATTAAAAATAAAAGAAATGTATTTAACATTAGCTGGAGTTTTGTACTGCAGTGAGCCAGTCGAATCAAAGTTATAACAACTAATATTTATAAATCTTGCACCAAGTTCTGCTACAAAATCTTTTGTAAAACCACGACTAAATATTGCAGTTAGTTCAATAGGTTCGCGGATATAATTTTCGCTGCCGTCAGTAAAATTCCCGGTTTGAAAATCATAATATGATGAGTAGAATTTATAGTTAATCCATTTATCGTAATCAAAAGTTAGATCAAAAGCGATGGGATACTTTGTTCCCTGCCGTCTTTGAATATCTGGAAATGAAAAGACAACTCTGTACCATCGCTCTCCTTTAGTGCTGTTATAAAGAGTTAAATCAAAACTTTCTTTACCTCCTAAAAAATTATAAAGAAATCCTTTCCCTCCATAACCAAATCCTGCATCAGAATCGTAATTGAGTATTGGAAAAACTTCCCACTCACTTTTATGTAGAGATAAAGAATCAATCTGTGCGATTAATTGAAATTGCCAAAACACTATCGTAAAGAAAATAACAGTTACAATATTTTTTTTAATAGTCATTATAAAACAACCTAAAAATATTTTTTGAGTTCAGTTTGATTATACTTTTTAAGAAGTTTAGATAATTCTTCTTGACTCATTCCTTCGGGATAACGAGAATATTTTTTTAAATTTTTTATTTCCGAAA
>DAIRCT010000030.1:13880-20033 GCA_036796535.1 Ignavibacteriaceae bacterium | reverse complement strand
TTCTGCTTTATCTCCATTTGCAGAAACGACATACTTCCCCGAAGAACAACTACCAAGAATGAGCAGAGAAGTAAAACACCATATCATTAAAAATATCTTTTTCATTTTTCCTCCTTAAGAGAAAATTTGCTGTGAAAAAATTCTCTTTCTAATAATTCACTGTTTTCAATCCAGCTATCGGCAAGGTAAGAAAGTGTGCCTTTAATATCATAGAGATTGAACTTGTAACGATGGCTTGTATCATTTATCCAGCCTCCGCGAATCCATTCATTATAATATCCTTTTGAACGGATGAGAAAAGTTTGTTCGCAATTATTTTTTGCGGTGATTTTGTAGTTAAGATAATAACTATCGCCCGGTTCCGTTTTAAGATAGTTAAGATCATCATTGTTAATGAAATTCAGTAGTGAGTCGGATTTATTTCCATTGCCGTCAGTTACTTCAACAGGATAAATGATTTTAGTTTCTATATCATTATTTGCAGATGAAGTCGTATCAAAAACGATGTAATCAATCATAAAATTATCGGGTATAAATTCTAATCTTATAAAAAGCGAATCTGAATAGGTTGTCGGTAATTCCGCAGCTATATATTTCCAGTTAAGCGGACCGGCATCTTTAAACTTTCCCAAATCTTTCCAGATTCCTTTATCAAATAATTTAATTTTAATTCCCGAAAAGGTATCGTATATCATTTTAAATTGAGATGCATAAACAGGATCGGTATTCATCTTATTTGTCCACTCTAAACCAGCAACGCCTTGTGAGCCAATTACAACATCGTAAAGCAGAGTTGTGCTCAACAAAGTATTTCGGTATTTCATAATCATTTTTGTTGGCGAATTTTTTTGAGATGGTACTTTAATATCAACCCAATCAAACACAGGTCCATTTCTTAATTCATTTACTTTATTTACACCGCTGCGATAATATTTGGCGTCAGCTTTTGTTAAAAGATCAGTTAGATTATTTCCATCTTTACTGCTAGCAAACGCTAAAGGTGATGTTTTAGAAACAAGTAATAATTTATTATCTATTGTTGGGTATAGTTCAGTTCCGATAGGATGTTCTGCAACCACAACCTCTAATTTATTTATGAAATGAGTTTCGAGAGCTTCATTTGTAATCTTTAATTTTAAAGTGTCATCTATAATTTTTTGCCTAAGTAAATCTATATCATTATTCTCAAGCTGCTTTGAAATACATTCTGAAAATAATTCTGCTTCAAGATTATACTCACTACCATCATAAGTGTAAATGGTTGGGCAGGAACCGAAACAGCATTTGGGACACGCAATGCAATAGACTCCCAGAAATGTAAGCGGAGGTCCTGTTAATCCCAATAAAAATGAGGCAAAATACCTTCCGCCACTTGTGGTTTCTTCGTAAGTAATCATTGCCGTAATGCTATCAAGAGGAAGTGCGATATTTTGTTTTGGTGGATTAAATGAACTGTTATCCGGGACTATCCCTTGACCCCAAATAGATTTATTATCAACGTTAAATCCATCGGGGAAAAGAATTATGCTGTTATCAGATTTAAATACTTTTGCTTGGATGTCCGAATAGGTGCCCGTTCTCAGAGAATCGGCATCAACTTTTGCCGCTTGATAAGTTGGATAACATCCATTAAATATTAACGGTAAAAGTAAGACCGGAATAAATAATTTTATGTCTCTGGGTTTTATAACAACTCCTTTTCAAGATTCTAATATTAACATAATTTATTAATTGGGCGGAATTGTCATGAAAATGTAAAAAGCTGATGAAAGATATTTAAAAGATTAGTAGAGTTTTGATTATTGATGATGTTTGGCATCTTTAGATAGTTAAAATGTTTGTACGAATTTAAAAACCCTTCTCCTTAATAAGGAGAAGGGTTTGGGATGAGGTTTTCTATGTGTCTAATTTTATTTTTGAAAAGAAATTGAAAAATGGATTGCTGTTACTTTTAATAGTTCGTTCTTTTGTTAAAAGTATTTCACGCTTTGATCCTTTGGGAAAGTATAACCAGTGAACTTTTGAATAGGTATTAGCGCATTTATGAGTGTGTTTAATCATATATTCAATAGGATCTGGTTCGCTGTTATTAATCAGATAAAGCTCAATTTCATAAATTACTTCTTTAAATATTTCTTCACGCTGTCCGTTAGCGATGAGAGGGGAGAACAGAAATTCAACAATAAATTTTTTGTTATTTGTAATTCCAATTCTTACAACAGGTGCGGGTTCGAAACCATACTTCAGTTCGAAATATCTTTCGTTTGTATCAACAATTCCGACTATCCATTCCCAGCAGTTTTCACTCATATTTATTTTTTTAACTTTTTAAGTGGATGTGCTTCTGTATTAATAAATCAAGTTGAAGACTAAAGATAAAAAACTATTAAAACAGTTAAACATTAAGTTTTCGGTTTTTATTAACTCAAGGATTAAAAAGCTGTGTTAAAATTATTTGTCAACCAAAAGGAACTCATCCCCAACCCCTTCTCTTAGAAAGAGAAGGGGCTTAATACATTATAATTTCAAAGTCCCTCTCTTTTTAAGAGAGGGATTTAGGGTGAGTTTTCTCCTTACAATTGAATTTTCACACAGCCTCTTAATCCCGGGGTTAATTATAAAAGATCAATATTTATAATCGTTTCTCCATAGGAGTCCTTTGGACAACGGTCTACACCAGTAGGCGGTTAACTTGAGTTGATAATTAATTTATTTAAATCTGGCCTTTTTAAAAACACAAATAAAATTCTATAACAATTTTAACAACTAAAAATTACTTTACAAACTTATATCCCACCTTATGGATAGTTAAAAGGTGTTTTGGATTTGCCGGATCATCTTCAATTTTTTTTCGCAGCGAAAGTATATAATTATCAACCGTTCGGGTAGTTGGAAAAGAATCGTAGCCCCAAACTTCATCAAGAAATTTATCCCGCGATATTACCTCGCCTTCGTGTTCAATGAAGTAATGTAAAATTCTGTATTCCGTTGCAGATAGTCTTACGGGATTAATTCCTTTAAACATTTCCTGTTTTTTAAAATTGATTTTTAGATCAGCAAAATTAACTTCTTCGGTTTCTCCTGTTTCGAAAGTACTTCTTCGGATTAAAGCTTTAACGCGGGCTAATAACTCTCTTATGCTGAAGGGTTTTGTAACATAATCGTCTGCGCCAATTTCCAAACCAAGAATTTTATCAATTTCATCTTTTCTGCTTGTAACCATAATAATTGGTGTTTTTACTCCAAGGTGTCTTAAATCCTTACAAACTTCTATTCCGTCTTTTCCGGGTAGAATTAAATCCAGAAGGATCAAATCAAATTCTTTCTTAGAAGCAATTTCAAATCCTTTAATTCCTGTCTCAGCTTCCTGAGCAGAATATCCTTCTGCAGTCAGTGTTTCTTTCATTCCAATCCGGATTGCAGGATCATCTTCAATTATTAATATTTGCTTCATCATTCTCTCCTTTGTTAAATGGTTTAACAGGAAAACAAAGAGTAAAAACACTTCCTTGTCCCGGTGTACTTTCAAGCAAGATTTTTCCTGAATGCTTTTCAACTATATGTTTTACAATCGGAAGTCCTAACCCGGTACCGTCAATCTTTTTTTGCTTTGCGTTCTCGGAACGGAAATAAGGATCAAAAATTTTTTCAAGATCGGCATTATCAATTCCGATTCCGAAATCCTTAACACTTACACAAGCAAATTGGTCTTTTGGAAAAGTGGAGATAATTATTTCTTTTTTATCACCCGAAAATCTGATTGCATTTGAAATAAGATTTTCAATTGCTTCAGTTATTGCGTCTGAATCGGCAATGATACAATCTTTAAAATCAGAAATATTTGAAGTAATCTTAAAGCCATTCATCTTTAATGTGTAATACATTAAATCAATTACTCCGGATACAATTTTGTTAAGATGAACTTCTCTTAAGAAATAATCCTTTACCCCTTTTTCGATTTTGGAAAAATCAAGAATATTATTGATTAGACGCGTCAGTCTGTCTGCCTCGCCTTCAATTATTTCAAGATGTTGTTTTGATTTATCCGAGATTGATTTTTCATTCTGAAGGAGCATCTCAGAAAACATTTTAACTGATGTTAACGGAGTTTTAAATTCGTGTGAAACTTGTGATACAAAAATGGATTTCTGTTTGTTCAATTCTTCTAATCGCTCGGCCTCCATCCTTTCGCGGAATAACTGTTCTTGTAATTTAATTCTTTCTATTGTGGTTGCGGCATTTATCCCGATATTCTTTAATAAATCAACATCTTCAATAGAAAATTTTGTTCCTGATTTTTTATTTCCTAAAATTATAAAACCATACAGTTCCTCCGAAACCGATTTGATAGGTACAACAAGACTAATGTTCCATCGTAAAAGTGTGTTTTGATAAAGAGTAGAAATATCAACACCACTGTCAACTTTGTTTTTAACTGAAGCAACCTGAAACCACTTTCGCTCTAAGGTTTCGGGTTTAATCTTTAAAACCTTATCGCTAATCTGATCAAAATTAATTTGTGCTTTGATTGTCAATTTTCCTGTCTGGCTATCTAATTCGCTAAATGCTATTTTATCAACAGGAATTAATCTTTCGATCTCACGTATTAAATATTCACCAAGCTGTGTTGTGTCATTATAATTCTTAATATTATCTGTAAGTTTGCTTAGTTCCCGTCTAAAGTTATAATCTATCCTGAAAAACTTTTTATCAACAAAAGTTTGAACTTGTGTTTTTAATGGCTGAAAAAGTAAAGCGAGAATAACAGCAGCAATTGCAGAGATAACAGATTGATCGGGTAAATTCAGCCAGTAAATGGATAGAATAATTAATGTTGAATAAATTAAAAGTAAAATTGCAATTACGATTCCATAAACAATTCCTCTGTTTATTACCTCATCTATGTTAAGTAGATGATATTTAATTATCGCAATAGCAAAGCTGATTGGTATTATACAAAGAATAATCATCACGATTTCTTCGGGAACAAGTGCACTACCGCGTAAAAGAATTGGAACAACCCATAATCCTATAAAACAGATTGGACCTACTATAAATCCAAATAACAGCCATTTAAGCTGCTTGCGTTCTACAATTCCTTTTTCTTTACGGAAAGCAGCAATGAAGAAGGATAATGAAATAATAACTTCTATAATAAGAAATACTCTTACCGTATTGAAGATTGTAAGATAATTATCTATTGAGGAATCAGTGAAATTGTAAATTGTAGAAATAAATTTGTAATTAATTATCACACCCAGAACAATTGCAATTGAATAGTTTACGAATAAAAACCACTTCCATTTATTAGTATTGTCTCTTGGAAAAACTAATGTAAAATGTACAAATAGCGCAGGAGCTAAAACATATGCAGTGTTAAACGGAATCCTTAAAAACGTTCCAAAGGTTAAAGAAAATGTATTAAGATTTGACCAGGTTAAACACATCATTAATACTATAGAAATACTTGCCCAGTGAAAAAGGTGAGAAGCTTTTAATTCCGGCTTTTTTAACAAAACAAATAATGCCAGTATAAAAAAGAACAACGAAACAACACTTGTACTGATAATATAAAAATTGCTGTAAAAGTTAGTTAGTTTAACAACAACCTCTTTTACAGTTGATCCCTGCAGAATCGAGATGGTTATATCATCATTAATGTTTTTACGATCTGTAATAAATTCGGGTTTATCGCTTAGTGATATCTTATAACCAGCAACTGCTATTAATCTATCGCCTGGCTTTAATCCATATGGGTTTTGCGGGGTAATGTTAATTGAAAAAGTAGAATCGTTGGAAATTATACTGAAGGGCAGTTTTGCTTTTTGATTAATGCTTATAATTCCTGCTATGCAAAGCATAAAAATTAATGCATCAATCAATAGAACATATTTTAATTTAGCGCTCGCCTCAATCATTATTTCCTCTCCCGCGAGGGTGAATACCAAGATAAATCAAGGTTGAAATGCAAGTAATTAGTTAAGCACTACTTAAAAGTAATTCTTTTTTTTATAGAAATAAACGAGATATTAAAATATAATTAGCGGAATAAAAAAGGATGTTGTTTCAAAAGTAAGATTGTCATCACGAGTTCCGGCCTGTAGGGACGAAGTGATCTCAATTACACGTTAAATTTATAAGATTGTTTCTCCC
>DAIRCT010000030.1:0-13780 GCA_036796535.1 Ignavibacteriaceae bacterium | reverse complement strand
ACATTTTTAGACTTTTGTGACAGCGTCAAAATTTTCAGGTTTAATTAAACAGCTTTTCTTGGACTAACAAATTTATTATAAAGCAATAATCCAATTATTGTAACTACACCAATCAAACTAAAAATTATCCAAAGTGTTGCCGGCTGATTTAGTTTATCAACAAAATGAACATAAAGATTTGCACCGAGTATTCCACCAATAAAGCTGCCGAGAACTCCGTATAAAAACGAATATCCCAGATACAATGCTTTCTTATCTTCCGGTGCGATCAAACCAACATAACTAATAAACTTTGGATGTGCAGTCATTTCCCCAATAGAAAATATTGTAATGCCGATCATAAAAACCCAGATGTTTGTATTGATTGCAAGTATTGCCATTCCGATTGTTCCCATAGCAATACCGGCAATCATTGTGGGAAGAGCTTTTGTATGTTTTACGATATTTGATACGAGTATTTGAAGTAAAATAATTGTTCCGGCGTTAATTACAGTTACATGCTCAACATCAAATTTCCAGTTGATATTAATTCCGATTCCGCCAAGCGCACCATTCACAAAATTATTCAGTGAAGTAGCATCAACATATTTTTGAACGTACCACAAAACCGAATCAAACATCTGAAAATAAAGAATCCAGAATCCCGAGTATATTACAATTAAACCAATAAATCTGAAATCAGATAAAACCATAATGGCTTCCTTTAAAACCACAGCAATACTTTTAGAACTAGATGGTCTATCTGGTTCTTTATAGATAAGAAAAGTTGGTATAAGCATTATTGATGTAGCGATAGCTGATGCTAACATAACATATTGCCAGCCGAATGTATTTTTAATATATGGAACTAAAATAAGCGGGAATAAAAAAGCTCCAAGATTAATCGACCAATAATAAATTCCGAAACCGAGAGTACTGTTACTTTCATTTGTGGATCTTGCAATTGTTCCCGATATCATAGGTTTAAATGCGCCGGCACCAACAGCCATAATAATTAAACTTCCAAACACCATTGAATACTCTGTTGTTTGGCTTGTGAGAAAATATCCCAATCCTAAAAAGATGAATGCGAAGGTTAAAACGCGCTTATAACCGAATCTGTCGCCAATTGCTCCTGAAAGAATAGGAAGAATATAGAGCATCGGCTGTATAACACTTTTAATAAGTCCAACACTTTCTTTTGTATAACTCAATTGATCGGTCATATAAACCGAAAGAATACTCATCATTCCGTAATAAGATCCCCGTTCAAAAAATTCCATCATTATTACGACCCAGTAATTAAGAGGAAAAGTTTTTAATCCTTTTTTTGATATAACCTGTTCGTTCATGTGCCGTCCTAATTGGTTTACAGATTTTATGTTGACTAAATGCAAAAGTAAGTAAAAAGTTTTATAAGATATAATAATCATCGCGCTTTGTGCCTGAAAAAGATAAATCAAAAATCTCAGCAGTAACAATGAGCAATTAAAATTTTATGAAAAATTGCTATTTGGGATAAATGAAAAACATTAAAATTTATTAATAATGGCTTAATCATATGTTAACAATTGAATCTTATTTTGCAAATAGAATTAAAGGCAAAGAAAATTAATAGCGTAAAAAAAGGAGAAAGAAAATGGAATACTTCAGCAAAGCCATCGGTCAACCAATTCAATATCCGGAATTAAGAATTATTTTCTCGCGCTATTATAATATAAAGGGTGCAAATAAAGCAGATGAGGGAAAGCTGGACGAAGCGCTTGAGAATTTTAACAAAGCGATTGAGTTAAATCCGCTTTGTGCCGTTGCATTGTTTAATCGTGCAACAATTAAAGCTGATTTGGGAGACTTTGAGGGTGCTAAAGAAGATTTTCTTAGGGCTAAGTGCACAGAGTATGAAATTAGCAATGAAGCTGTTCCTACATTAAGAGAAATCTATCAGGATGAAATATCAGGCGATAACATTAATTTTTTTTAATGTTGGTTTAATCTTGTATTAATGTTAAAACCATAGATTTACGTTGTAAATTTTTTGAAACTAAAATCAAAAAAAAATATTAACAAACAATTTGAAAGGTTCTACAAATGAAAACCAGATTATTCACACTCGCAGTTTCAATGTTAATGATTGCTTTTGCTGTTAACACAACTGTAATGGCTCAAAACCAGGAAGTTAAAAATGCTCCTAAAAAAACAGTTAAACAAACCGAGCAAAAGGTTCAAAACAAAGTAACAGATCAAAAACAGAAGACTGAGACAGTTAAACAGCAAACTGAAAAATCTAAAGAAGGAATGAATACCGCTAAAACTGAACTTAAGAAAGAGACCGAGAAAAAGGTTAGCACAACTGAAAAGAAAGTTAAACATCATACAATGCCATTAAAGAAAACTGAAACTAAGAAAACTGAGAAAACAGAAACTGAGAAAAAGTAATTAAGTTTTAGCTGGTATTTACTATAAAGGAGAGATAAAAGTAAAATCTCTCCTTTTTTTTTATTAATTTTATATATGCGAATCCTTGTTGTAGAAGATGAAAAAAAAGTTGCATCCTTTATAAAAAAAGGATTGGAAGAAGATTACTATTCTGTTGATATTGCCTTGGATGGAAGAGAGGGAGCCAGGTTAGCTTTATCTGAAGAATATGATTTGATAATACTTGATATCATGCTTCCATTTAAAGATGGCATTTCAATTCTTAAAGATATACGAACTGAAAAAATTTCTACACCAGTTTTGATGTTAACCGCAAAAGATAATGTTTCGGATAAAGTTTTGGGATTAGATTCCGGAGCTGATGATTATCTTGCAAAACCTTTTGCCTTTGATGAACTTTTAGCTCGTGTTAGGGCGTTGTTAAGAAGAAATTCCACTGAAAAAAAAGTTGTTTTAGAAGCAGGAGAACTTCAGTTAGACACGCAAACACATAAAGCATATAGATCTGGAAATGAAATTCAATTAACAGTTAAAGAATATGCTATTCTGGAGTACCTGTTAAGAAATAAAAATCATGTAATTTCAAGAACAAAACTTTCTGAGCACGTTTACGATTATCACTTTGATTCTGATACAAATGTAATAGATGTTTATATCAATAAGCTTAGAAATAAAATTGACAAAGGTTTTGATAAACAAATCCTTCAAACAGTACGGGGAATTGGATATGTGATAAAGGATAGTTGAAAATAATTTTCTTAATGTTATGAATTATAAAAATATCTTACCCGCAAATGTTTCCTAAATTTAAAAAATATTTTAAGACAACAAGATTCAAAACCACCCTCTGGTATTCACTTATTTTTCTTTTACTTGAGATTGTAATTGGATTAATTATTTACCAGTATCTGCGTCAGTCTATGTATAAAGAGCTTGATCTTTCATTAAGCAAACAAGCAGATTTAATTTATCATTTTGTTAAAGAAAGTAAAGTTAACTTAAATAATTTTAAACCTGATTCTTTATATGCCTCACCAAGTGAACTTATCTATGATTTAATTTTTGAAGCAGTGGTGTTTAATCCAACAAATACATTTGTGCAGGTAAACTACAATAATAAAAAAATATTTAACACAGCAAATCTTTATGATAAAGATATCAAGCCGATAAAACGGAAGGATAAAGAAACTTTTCTTTATACTTTTTCGGATTCATCGCTTTCTGAAAATGATATAAGAGCAGCATCACTCTCTAAAGATGGTTATGAAATTATAGTGGCGTTTCCTATTTATGTAATTAATCAAACGTTAGACAGTCTTACAAACCTTTATATTATTGTTGCTCCGATTTTCTTTTTACTTTCCTTAGCCGGTGGCTCACTTATTTCTTTTAGAGCGCTATCAAGAATTGATAAAATTATTCAGAAGACAGAAAAAATAACCACCGAAAATTTAGATGAAGTTATTGAAGGTGAAAATTTTGATGATGAATACGGGCGCCTTGTAACAACAATGAATAAAATGATAAGACGTATAAAAACTTCCATCGAATATATGAACCAGTTTTCAGTTTCTGTTTCACACGAACTAAAAACACCACTTACCATTTTAAGAGGCGAAATTGAACTTGCGTTGAGATCAAAAAAAACACCGCAAGAGTATCGTGAAATTTTAGAGAGCAATTATGAAGAAACCTTGAGACTAATAAATATTATTGAACGGTTGTTCTATCTTTCTAAACTTGAAAATTCGCAGATTAGAATTGATAAAACACCGACTAAGATAAAACCATTCCTTCAAACAATTGTTAAATCCTATATAAAATTGGCGGAAGAGAAAAACATAAGCTTAATTTTAAATTGTGAAAATTTTGATGATAACACCGTTGATATTGACCCGGATTTATTAAGGCAGGCAATCAGTAATCTTATAGATAATGCAATAAAATTCAGCAAAGAAAATTCAGATGTAAATATTATTTGTAAGAAAACTGCTGAAGGAAAGACAGCAATCTCGTTTATCAATTATGGTGAGGAAATTCCACAGGAAGCATTACCCAAATTGTTTGATAGATTTTATCGCGCAGAATCATCACGCAATAGAAATATGGGTGGAATGGGTCTAGGGCTTTCAATCGTAAAATCTATTGTCGATCTTCATAAAGCAGAAATTAAAGTAGAAAGTAATTCTGATGGAAAAATAATTTTTACAATTACAATCTAATTTTGATTTGTGTTCTTTATATTTTTTAATAATTCTATCAACTCTTTTTCGATTTCATTCCCACGATCTTTAGCATACCACAAATGTAGTTGTTTATTCATTTCATCTTTAGGTACTCCATCATTTTTCATTTTTAACATAAGATTTTGCGCTTGCTGTGGGCGCGGTCCCCATTGAAAAAGTTCATTATCGTTTTCATCAAAAGCAACAAGCTTGGGAATACTCCTGCTTCCATTAGTAAGATAACTGTCCATTATATTCAAGTTCTCATCCCGCAATACAATTCTTAAATTTATTTTATCATTTAAAGAAGCCGCTTTAGCTAATATGGGAATGCTTTGTGCAGAATCACCGCACCAGGTTTCCGTAATAATCATCCAGGACTGTGGAGCTTTTATTTTATTTATTTCGTTAATTAACTCTCTGGATAGAGTAAAAGTTTTTTCTAACCGGGATGATCTTTGCAGATTAATTTTACGATATTCAAAATACTTAATTTCATTTTCATCAAGATTATTTTGATTATTAACTTGATTAATAAACAAAGTTTTGTACGAATTATAATCGATTCCTATCTCTTTCTTGTTTTCAGCTATAATATTGCTCACAATTTAATCCTGTTTAATAAGTAATAATTTTTCAATTAGTGGTTAGAGTAATATTATCTAAACAAGTTTCAGGTTAAATTAGTTTAATTTCAAGAAGGATATCTTTTTAATGAACTTTATTTAATTAAATTAAATTGTATTTTTATGCCGAGACTAAAAATAGGATTGTTGATGACAACAGAAATAAAATATTTTACTCCCGCTGAAGCAAGAAAAACTTTGCCATTAGTAAAAAATATTGTTAGAGATATTCTGCAAACAACACGTGAAATGCGTTTAATTGCAGAAGAAATCGGTGGAAGCGTAGAAGAAGATGTGAGAATTAAAAAGCTTGCTGCAGATGTAACGGGATTTTTAGGTGAGCTTGAAGAGATTGGCTGCTTTTATAAAGATTCAAATTTTCAGATTGGGTTGGTAGATTTTCCTGCATTGATAAACGGCGAGGAGGTTTACCTTTGCTGGCGAAGTGATGAAGACGATATTTTATATTATCATGAAAATGATCGTGGTTATGCGGGAAGAAAATTGATTCCCCCACAATATTTTGAAGACAGTCTATTCTAATTATCTCGACAAATCGAAATTAACTTCAGAGACCGTGGCGCTTTCAGAATTATTGTCTTTTATATTAAAAATTAGTTTATAGTTCCCATCTGTATAAGTTGAATCAAGATTAAACTGCGCTTCTAATGCAACATCAGCAATTGGCTCGCTGCCGGTTTCTGTTTTAACATCTTTAAAAACTGATTTCACTACAGAATTATCAGGTTTAACCAAATCAACAATATAATTTATGGAAGCAGTATATGTCTCGTTTTTTTCTGTTTGCGTAAATCCCTTAACTCTAACACTTGCATTTACTTCGGCCGTTCCATCACCGATATCATAAGCAAAAGCTTCTGAACTAAACGCTTCAAACTTCACATCTTTTTTGCTGCATGAAATTACAAGTGCAAAAGTTAAAAGAAATAAAAACAGATTTTTCATATGATTCCTTGATTTTGCTTTCGTGTTAAAGGGGTTAAGGTGTAAGGTATATGGAATAGGGTATAGGGTATAAGAAAAAAGGTTGATAAAATATTTTTAGAAAATTCTATTTAATTCTTAATTTCCTACTTACTTATACCTTATCTCCTTATACCCTATTCCCTTCTTTCCTCAAACTACCCGTTTTTCTTTTGAAAATCTTTCATAAAATCTACAAGCGCCTCAACTCCTTTTAACGGAAACGCATTATAAATTGAAGCACGCAATCCGCCAACGGAACGATGTCCTTTCAATCCGCTGAAACCAGCTTTTGTAGCTTCATCAATAAGTTTTTTCTCAAGTTCTTCGGTAGCAAGATTGAAAGTTACATTCATTAAAGAACGGCTGTCTTTTTCTGCATGACCTTTATAAAATCCGCCGCTATTATCAATTGCATCATAGAGTAGCTTTGCTTTTTTCTTGTTCATCTCATACATTTTATCAAGTCCGCCATTTGCAAGTAAGTGCTTTGTAACAAGTTTGATAATATAAATTCCAAATGTATTTGGCGTGTTATAAAGCGAATCATTTTCTGCCTGGATTTTATAATTCAACATAGTGTGAAGTGAATCCTGACTTCTTTCCAGCATATCATTTCTGATTATGACCAGCACAACTCCTGATGGACCAATATTTTTTTGAGCGCCGGCATAAATCAAAGCATATTTACTAACATCAATTGGTTTATGTAAAATATCTGATGAAGCATCGCAAACCAGCGGAACGTTTCCAACTTCAGGTTCAGTATGCCATTCTGTTCCGTAGATTGTGTTATTAGATGTGAAGTGAACATAAGAAGCATCGGGATCAAGTTTCAGTTCACTTTGTTTTGGAATACGTTTGAAATATTTTTTATCGCCCTCGCCCTCTTCAGTTGTTGCTGCAATGTTAACAGTTCCAACCCGTTTTGCTTCCTTAATTGCTTTCTTGGACCAGCTTCCTGTTGAAATATAATCAGCTTTGTTTTTGGGAGGCATTAAATTTAAAGGCACCATTGAAAACTGCAGACTTGCGCCACCTTGCAAGAACAGAATTGAATAATTATCGGGAACATTAAGAAGCTTTTTAATGCCTGCTTTTGCCTCAGCATGAATTGCATCAAAAGTTTTTGAACGATGAGAAATTTCCAGGATAGACATTCCAACTCCTGGCAGAGCAAATAATTCTTTTTGTGCTTCAAGTAAAACTTCTTCCGGTAAAACTGCCGGACCAGCATTCAGGTTATAAATTCTTTTTTCCATGATATTTTTTCCTTTAATTGTATTTCTCTGTGATTCTTTGTGTCTTCGAGTCTTTGTGGCAAAGAAATTTCTCGCCACTAAGTCACAAAGACACTAAGTTTAAATTAAATGTGTTAAAAGTCCATCTCTAAGTTTTGGTTCAAACCAGGTTGATTTTGGCGGCATAACTTCGCCGGCATCTGAAATATTCATCAAATCATCAAGACTTACGGGATAAAGTGAAAATGCAACTGCTGCTTTACCGCTATCAACTAATTTTTCTAATTCTTTTGTTCCGCGAATTCCTCCTATAAAATCAATTCTGTTATTCGTTCTTGGATCATCAATTCCTAAAATCGGGTTTAGTAAAAAGTTTTGCAGAATACTTACATCAAGTTTTTCTCCAACAGATTTTTCCAAAGATAAACTTGCAAAAACAGAATCTCGTGGTTTTAGCTCAAACCATTCCTTCTCGAGGTACATACAAAAAGTATTCTTTGATTCGGGCTCTTTTTTATCAGTTTTTGTGATAGTAAACTTTTGTGCAGCAGCATCCATAAAATCTGCTTTACTTAAACCATTCAAATCAAGAACTACACGATTATACGGAAGAATCTTTAATTGATCAGCCGGGAATATCACTGCAATAAAATAATTATATTCTTCATCACCTTTATGATTTGGATTTGCTTTCATCTTCTCTTCGCGTGCACGACTTGCACTTTTTGCGCGGTGATGACCATCAGCAATGTAAAGTTTATTAATCTTTGCAAATTCATTTTCAATCATTTCATTGTACTGATCGGGCATCATCCAAACTGTGTGTTGAATTCCATCCGGCGCAGTAAAATCATATTCAGGTTTTACGTTTGTTATTGTTTTATCAACAAGATCGTTAACAGTTTTAACTCCGCGATAAGTTAAAAATACAACTCCAGTTTGTGCTTCTGTTGTTATGATATGATTTGTGCGATCATCTTCTTTTACCTTGCGTGTTTTTTCGTGTTTAAGAATCACATCATTATCATAATCATCAACAGAAAAAGTTGCACAGATTCCGGTTTGTGATCTTCCATCCATAATTAATCTGTAAAGATAGAAATGCGGTTGTTCATCCATCTTTAAAGGTGCTTCTTCAATTATCCTTTTCAAATTTTCTTTTGCTTTAAGATAAACTTCTTTTGAGTAAACATCTTTTACTTCAGGCAAATCAATTTCGGAACGGGTAATGTGCAAATAACTTAATGGATTTCCTCCAGCGGCAAGCTTTGCCTCTTCGCGATTGACAACATCGTAAGGTACGCTTGCAACTAAGTGAGCTTTTTCTTTTGTTGGTCTGAGTGCTTTAAAAGGTCTTATGACAGCCATAAAAGTATTTTTCCTTATTTAAAAAACTTTAAAAATTACTTGTTCAAAAATCCACAAAATAAACTTAATAAGCCACAGAGATTTTAAGATTGTTGGCTGCTAACCACCGATTTAACTAAAATAATTCACGCTCTGACAAATATTTTTTTATCTTTACAGCCGTTTAATAAATTTTAAAGAAAATGGCTGAAGAAAATAAAAAATCACTTAGAAAATCTAATCATGAAAAAGATGAGATTATTGGTAAAGTAGAATACCACAAAGAATTTGCCTCATCAATCTTAAATAACAAAAGAGATATTATTGTTTGGCTGCCAATCGGATATAATCCGCAAAAAAATCCAAATAAAAAATATCCGGTTCTTTACATGCATGATGGACAAAATATTATGGATCCCAAAACAGCTTATGTTGGAAAAGATTGGCGTGTTGATGAAACGGTAATGAAGCTTATCAAACAAAAAAAGATTAAAGAAATTATTGTAGTTGGAATTTATAATACACCGGATAGACTTGATGAATATAGCTGGAGTGAAAAAGGACAAAACTATTTAAAGTTTATCGTCACCGAGTTGAAACCATTTATTGATTCATCATACAAAACTCTGTCTGATAAAGATAATACTGCTATAATGGGTTCATCAATGGGCGGACTGATTTCATTCTACGCTGCCTGGCATTATCCAAATATTTTTACGATGGCTGGTTGTATGTCAAGTTCATTTTATTATAATAATGATAAAAGCTTAAAGCTGGTTCAATCTTACAGAGGAAAGAAAAAACAAGTTAAGTTTTATATTGATCACGGCGAAGACGGACTTATCAGAGGCCAGAAAATGTTTTGTCTTCTTACTCAAAAAGGTTATGTGCTTGGACAGG
The DNA here is from genome assembly GCA_036796535.1 of Ignavibacteriaceae bacterium. Lineage (GTDB taxonomy): Bacteria > Bacteroidota > Ignavibacteria > Ignavibacteriales > Ignavibacteriaceae > IGN3. The sequence goes on along the minus strand of DAIRCT010000030.1, from coordinate 4,042 downwards.
ATATTGATTATTTTTACGCCCCGGGTGCCGAGCACAATGAGAAAGAATGGGCTGTAAGATTGGAAAGGCCGCTGATTTTCTTTTTTAAAAACAAATAGCTCAAGATTGTCATTGCGAATCCCGATTCATCGGGGTAAAGCAATCTATTGTATAAATTATTATAGCATGGTTGCAATGTTGTATTATTGCATGACCGTATGATTTTATGTATGCATTGTTTAATTGTTCAATTGTTACATTGTTTTAATCTTGGTCACTCTGAGCGAAGTCGAAGAGTGAAATTCTTTATTCAACAAGTAGTGAAAATTTTATGAAAAATTATTTTTTACTTTTTTTCATCTTTACTTTAATTAGCTGTTCTTCAAGTCAAATAGTAAACCTGAGAACCGCAAAAGATGTTGTAAAAGATTATTATGAGTCCGGCAAGTATGATGAAGAGATGAATGAAATTATAAAGGATGCAAAAGAAAAGTTTAACAAAATTGAGGTTAAAAATAATTCCGCCGCAATATTTGATGTTGATGATACCGCACTTTCAAATTATCAAATCAGTAAACGGCTTGATTTTGGTTATGATTATAAAATTGTTCAGGATTGGGTTATGAGTGGAAAACTTCCTGCAATAAAACAAACAAAACAATTTTATGATTATCTGAAATCAAAAGGACTGAAAATTATATTTCTCACCGGTAGACAACAAGAAGAATACGATATAACTTATCAAAATCTGATTGAGCAGGGTTACACAGGATTTGATACTCTTATTGTAAGAAACGAAAGAGAAAGAAAGATTGGGGCGGGTCAATTTAAATCTTCCAAGCGAAAAGAATTAATCAACAAAGGATATGAAATTATTATTTGTATCGGTGATCAATGGACGGACTTTGAGGGAGATAATACAGGAATAAAAGTAAAAATTCCTAATTATTTATATGAGATTAAATAAATAATGGCACACTCCGTTAGCTAACGGATGACGCTGATTTTACTGATTAAAATCTTCGTTAATCTGCCCAATCTGCCTTATCTGCGTGCTATTGTCTTTCTTCCCTACTCATCAATTTTCCTTATATTTACACCCACATTTTTTAATAAAAGAGAAATAAATGTCCGCAAAAAGTTTTTCAGATATCCCTAAAGCATATAATCCATCTGATGTTGAAGATAAATGGTACAAATACTGGTACGATCACGAACTTTATCATTCCGAAGTTGATTACTCAAAAAAACCTTATGTAATTCCAATTCCGCCGCCAAACATAACCGGAATGCTTACGATGGGTCACATCCTGAATAACACATTGCAGGATATATTTATTAGATTAAAAAGAATGCAAGGATATAATGCCTGCTGGGTTCCGGGAACTGATCACGCCTCTATTGCTACTGAAACTAAAGTAACAAAGTTTTTAGCTGATAAGCAGATTGATAAGTATCAAATTGGTCGTGAAGCATTTTTAGAACATTGCCAGGAATGGAAAAAAGAATACGGCGGGATAATCATTCAGCAGTTAAAAAAACTTGGCGTAAGCTGCGATTGGCGACGCGAACGTTTTACAATGGATGATGACTATTACCACGAAGTGATAAAAGCGTTTGTCGATTTATATAAAGAAGGTAAAATCTATCGCGGTTACAGAATGGTTAACTGGGATCCAGCAAACAAATCTGCAATCTCTGATGAAGAAGTAATTTTCAAAACAGTTAACGGCAAACTCTGGTACTTTAAATATCCCGTTGTTGGCAGCAACGAATTTGTAATTGTTGCAACAACACGACCCGAAACAATGCTTGGTGATACAGGCGTTGCAGTTAATCCTAATGACGAGCGCTATAAACATCTTATTGGTAAAAAGATTTTGCTTCCTATTGCTGAAAGGGAAATTCCAATCTTTGCTGATGATTATGTTGATATGGAATTTGGAACGGGCGCGGTTAAAGTTACTCCCGCTCACGATGTTAATGATTATGAAATGGGACAGCGGCACAAACTTGAAATGATAAATATTTTTAATGATGATGCAACAACGAATGGAAATGTTCCGGAAGAATTTCGTGAACTTGATCGCTATGAGGTGAGAAAAAAAGTTGTTGCCAGATTAGAAGAACTTGGTTTGATGTTTAAGATTGAAGATTATCAAAACAAAGTTGGTTACTCCGAGCGTGGCAATGTCCCTATCGAACCATATCTTTCTGAACAATGGTTTATGAAAATGATTGAACTTGCACAACCAGCAGTTGATGTTGTTAAGCAAGGCAAAATAAAATTTTATCCCAAGCACTGGGAAAAAACTTATTTCCACTGGCTGGAAGGGATTCGTGATTGGTGCATTTCGCGACAGCTTTGGTGGGGACACCGAATTCCTGTTTGGTATCACAAACAAACTGGTGAAATTTATTGCGATGTTAATCCACCGAAGGACATTGAAAATTGGAAGCAGGATGAAGATGTACTTGATACCTGGGCTTCAAGCTGGCTTTGGGCTCACGCGATTTTCAGAACTGATGAGGAAAGAAAATATTATTATCCAACCAATACACTTGTAACCGGACCGGATATAATTTTCTTTTGGGTTGCAAGAATGATTATGGCTGGAATGCATTTTATGAAAAACATTCCTTTCCGTGATGTTTACTTTACAAGTATTATCCGCGATGCTCAGGGAAGAAAAATGAGTAAGTCGCTCGGCAACTCACCTGATCCGCTTGAGGTAATTAAAGAATACGGCGCTGATGCATTAAGATTTACAGTAATTTATCTCGCTCCGCTTGGACAGGATGTTCTGTTCAGTACTGATAAATGTGAACTTGGAAGAAACTTTGCAAACAAAATATGGAATGCCGGCAGATTTCTTTTGATGAATTGTGAGAATATTAAAGTCGATAAAAAATTAAAAGATTCTCACAAAGATTTTGCTGATGAATGGATAATTTCACGATTGCATAAAACACTTCAGCAATTCAACAAGGCGATGGATGATTTTGAAGTTAACAATGCGATAAAAATGATTTATTCATTTTTGTGGAATGACTATTGTGATTGGTATGTGGAAATGATTAAAGGAAGACTTTATGGTGACGATGATGAGGTTAAATCTGCAGTACTAACAAGAGCAATTTCAATTTTTGAAGATGCACTTAAAATGCTTCATCCGTTCATGCCTTTTATTACAGAGGAGTTATGGCAGTTAATGGATGAAAGAAAAACCGGAGAAAGCATTTCGACTTCAACTTATCCTGTTGTAGATGAAAAGGTGATTAAAGATTCTGCTGATGAAGAAATGGATTTTGTAAAAGATATAATAACATCTATAAGAAATATTCGTGGCGAGATGAACATCGCACCATCAAAAAAGGTAAACGCAATTATAAAATCAGCAAGTATAAAAGATCACCAGATTGACTACATTAAAAAGTTAGCGAAAGTTGACGAACTGACAGTAGATTTGAATTTAACGAAACCAAAAGCAAGTGCTTCCGCAGTTATTAATGATTGTGAAATTTTCATTCCGCTTGAGGGATTAATTGATCTTGAAGTAGAAAGACAAAGACTTCAAAAAGAAATAACCCGTCTTGAAGGTTCGCTTGCAGGAATTGAAAAGAAATTATCAAACGAAAAATTTGTTGCAAACGCTTCACCCGAAGTAGTTGAAAAAGAAAGAGCAAAGCAAAAAGATTGGTTAGAAAATATTGGTAAGCTAAAAGAGATTTTGAAAAATTTGAATTAGAAATTGCCACGAGCTTTAGCTCGTGGAATTAGAGTTAAGTTATCAGTTGGCTTTAGCCAAAGCAATGAGGCTAAAGCCCAAAGAGTAATTTATTATTTATCCCCGACCTAAAGAGTCTGTGTGATTATTCGATAAAAGTCATTTCGAAGGAGTCCTCGACTGAGAAATCTAAACGAATTATCAGATTTCTCCCTTCGGTCGAAATGACAAACGCAATTTTCACACAGCCTCTAAAGCTCGGAGCTATTTAAGAGTTGGAGAAAAATTATGTACCGCAAAATAGAAGACTTCATTAACGATTGGACTTACGAATA
>DAIRCT010000029.1:0-37934 GCA_036796535.1 Ignavibacteriaceae bacterium | reverse complement strand
GAGATTTTAATTCCCGTGTAACAGGATCAACAATTTGAAATTCTTCTTCAACTCCGAGTGTAAATAATCCAGCTTCTGCCATAACAATTTTCCTTTCTATTTCAAAGGTTTATTGTTTGCAAATGATGTAACAAACGAACCCCAGGTTAAGTTATTTTGTCCGGCATTATGTGCTTTTGCTCTTCTGATTGCCATATTTGCGGCAGCTTCAACAATCCACTCAAAATTTTCATCTCCAACAGAATTTACATCAGCATCCGGTGCGGGATTACAAAAATCAATTGCGTAAGGAATTCCATCGCGCACTGCAAATTCTACCGTATTAAAATCATAACCTAAAGCTCTGTTAAGTGCAAGCACTCCATTATGAACATTATCCAATAATTTTTTTTCAAGTGGTTTTGGATTTCTAACATATCTTAAATGATGCGGCTGTCTTGGATCATACTGCATGATATGAACATCCTGTCTATCTAAACAATAACAGCGAAAGTATTCTGTGAACACTATCTCTTCCTGAAGCATCATTACAAGCTGTCCGGTTTCGTTATAAGCTTTAAAAAATTCTTCACGATTATTAATCTTATAAACATTTTTCCATCCACCGCCGGCAAACGGTTTGAAGTAAGCGGGGAAGCCAACGTACTCAAATATCCCTTCCCAGTCTAACGGATAAGCAAGGTTACGAAACGAACGTTCATTTGTATCCGGTGGATGTTGGTTTGATGGAAGTATAACAGTTTTGGGAACCGCAACTCCTATTTTTGTTGCAAGTGCGTTGTTAAAAAATTTATCATCTGCACTCCACCAGAATGGATTATTGATAACTGCTGTTCCAGATATCGCAGCATTTTTTAACATTGCACGATAGAAAGGAACATCCTGAGAAATTCTATCAATCAATACATCATAACCGATAGGTTCACCTTGAATGACTTTATTAATGTGTGCAAGTTCTGCCGAGATTCCATTTTCTTTTTTACTGTTTACTCTATCCACAAAAGCTTGTGGGAAAGTATTTTCCTGCCCGAATAGAATACCGATTTTTTTCATTGTTACTCCGATTTAAAACTCATCGCTTAAAATTGTGGGCTGTCTCAAAAGTAAATTTGTTATCACGAGCGATCCGCCTGACAGCGAGGCGGAAGCGAAGTGATATCAATTATACGTTTAATTAAAAGATTACTTCGCCCGACTTTGTCGCATAGGCGTCAACTTAATTTTTTTCCCGGACAATTGAACTTCTTTTATTCTGTGACTTAACGTACTAAAATTATTTATTTATCCTCTACGAGGATACCATATTTGTTGGGTTTATTTATCCTACAATAATTAAACATCTACGATGTTTTTAGACCTCTTCGAGGTCAAATTATTGTAAAAAAAATTCTATTTCGCATTGACAAATCCTCGTAGAGGATTAACAAATTCTTTTCAATCCCACAAATTCTTAGGTTGACGCCTATGCGACTTTGTCGGGATCGCAATGACATTTTTTGATTTATGAGACAATTCTCAATTGAAAAATTAAACTTTAATCTTATTTAAATACTCAACAAACATTTCTTTCCAATACTTCCAATCGTGCTTTGTGTTTTTTCTAACATCAAGCAAATGAGGAATTTGTTTGTTAGTTAAAATATCAGAAAGAACCAGATTTTCATTAAGACAAATATCATCATCGCCAACACCGAGTATAATTTGTATTTTTTTTATCCGGTCGAGATACCAATCGTCATTTAGATTTTGCAAATAATCAGGTGGATTATTGAAATAAATATTATCATCATAGTAACCATTTAAAAGTCTTTTTATATCGGATGCGCCGCTCATTGAAATCAAATTCCCGATTTTATCAGGATGTTTAAATGTTAGATTTGCTGCATGATAACCTCCAAAGCTGCATCCGGCAACGGCAACTTTTTTAAAACCGGTTTCGTGAACAGCGTAATCAATTACATCTCTAAGAATAAGATGTTCATAAAGTACATGATTCTTAACTCTCTCTGCCGGATGGATTGATTCATTATACCAGCTTTCGTTATCCAAACTATCGGGGCAGTAGATTTTTACTTTTCCCGAATTAATAAATTTTGAGATCGCATCAATAAGTCCAAAATCTTTTGCCTGAAAATATCTTCCTTTTGATGTTGGGAAGATAATTACAGGATAGCCCTTATCTCCAAAAACTAGCATCTCAAATTCCCTGTCAATAAACTGGGAATGCCATTTATGATATTCTTCTTTCAAAATGTTTACGGATTTAATTGAGAAGTAAATGATGAGCGATATTTAATTTCGCTATCAATCTTACTAATTGGAAACAAATATATAAAAAAATGATTTTATATCAATCATTTGAAAACTTTAGACCGCTTGGAATAGTGAAATAAAATATTGGGTTAAGAATAGATTCATATTTGAATTCTAATTTCACTATTTTTATGCCTCAATTATGAAAAATTCGACACAACAAACGCCTTTGATGGCGCAATATTATAAAGTTAAACAGGCACATCCCGATACAATCTTGTTGTTCCGGGTTGGTGATTTTTTTGAAACTTTTGAGGAAGATGCAAAAACCGCTTCAAAAGTTTTAGGGATAACTTTAACAAAAAGATCAAGTGGCTATGCCGAGGATACACCGCTTGCCGGATTTCCGCATCATGCAATCGATACTTATCTGCCAAAACTTGTACGTGCCGGTTATCGGGTTGCCGTTTGTGAACAAATGGAAAATCCAAAATTTGCAAAAGGAATTGTTAAGCGCGAAGTTGTGGAAGTTGTTACTCCCGGCGTAACTCTTTCAGATAAACTTCTTGATCACAAAAAAAATAATTATTTGCTGGCAATCTCAATCTTTGATCAAACATGCGGACTGTCGTTTTGCGATATTTCTACGGGTGAATTTTATGTTTTTGAAATTCCTTTATCGCAGCTTGGTGAGCAAATTGAATCAATAAATCCATCAGAGTTTTTAATTCCCAAAAGAGATAAAGAATTTTTAGGTAAGCTGATTGAAAGGATCAATCCTCATTTAAGAATAACAAAGCTGGACGATTGGATTTTTAATTTTGATTTTGCTAATGAACTGTTGTTAAATCATTTTAAAACCAAAACTTTAAAAGGATTCGGGATTGAAAATCTTAACAACGGAATCATTGCTGCTGGTGCAGTGCTGAATTATCTTAACGAAACTCAAAGAGTAAACCTTTCTCATCTAAATAGAATTTCCCTCTACAACCCTTCCGATTATATGATTCTTGATCATTCAACAAAAAGAAATCTTGAAATAATTTTTACGATTCAGGATGGCGGAAGAGAAGGTTCACTAATTTCCATCCTTGATAAGACTAATACAGCAATGGGCGGCAGACTTTTAAAGAAATGGATTTCTGCGCCTTTGCGTGATTTGGAATCTATAAAGAAAAGACTTGATAGCGTTGAGGAATTAGTTGCGAATAAAAAAATCCGGAAAGAATTAAATGATAATCTTAAAGAGATTGGCGATCTCGAAAGATTAATTTCCAGGATTTGTACCGGCAGAGCAACTCCTAGAGAAGTGGTTGCAGTTAAGTCTTCTCTGAAAAAACTTCCGGTGATAAAAAATTTAATTGAAGGTTTAAAAGTTCCGACACTGAAAAATATAGCTGAACAATTAGATCCATTAGAAAATATTGTTTCTAAAATTTCATCTGCTATTATTGATTCACCTCCGGCAGCAACAAATGAAGGTGGAATTATAAGAAATGGATTTAGTCCTGAACTTGATGAGTTGCGTGATATTTCATTGCACGGTAAAGAATGGATTGCAACACTTCAGCAAAATGAAAGAGAACGAACTGGCATTCCTTCATTAAAAGTTAGTTTTAATAATGTCTTTGGTTATTACATTGATATAAGCCATACTCATAAAAATAAAATTCCGGATAACTATATACGCAAGCAAACACTTGTAAACAGCGAGCGGTATATAACTCCCGAACTGAAAGAATATGAAGATAAAATTCTAAACGCACAGGAAAAAATCAATGAGCTTGAATTGCAATTATTTAATGAAATTCGCTCAATCGTGGCAAACGAAGCTGAGATAATCCAAAAGAATGCAAGAATAATTGCGATGTTGGATTGCTTGAACAGTTTTGCTCAATGTGCAGAAGAATATAATTATGTTAAACCAATTGTTAATAATTCAAATCAAATAAATATTATACAGGGAAGACATCCGGTAGTTGAACGAATTCTTGATCCCGGAATTAAATTTACTCCTAATGATTGCCTGTTGGATAACGAAACTCAACAAATTATTTTGTTAACAGGACCGAATATGGCGGGTAAATCTGTTTACTTAAGGCAGGTTGGATTGATTGTCCTTCTTGCGCAAATTGGTTCTTTTGTACCCGCTAAAGAAGCAAGCATTGGAATTGTAGATAGAATTTTTACTCGTGTTGGCGCAAGTGATAATATTACAACCGGTGAAAGTACCTTTCTTGTTGAAATGCAGGAAGCGGCAAACATAATAAATAATGCAACTTCTAAAAGTTTAATTTTGTTAGATGAGATAGGAAGAGGCACAAGTACATTTGATGGAATTTCAATAGCTTGGGCAATTACAGAATATCTTCACGAAAATCCGGATATTTCTGCAAAAACTTTGTTTGCAACACATTATCATGAATTAAATGAAATGGCTGAACTTTTTCCTAAGATAAAAAATTACAAAGTTGAAGTTCGTGAGTATGATGATAAAGTAGTCTTCCTTCATAAAGTAAGTTCTGGCAGAGCGGATCATAGTTACGGAATTCAGGTTGCACAAATGGCTGGACTTCCGTTATTTGTTACTAATCGCGCAAAAGAAGTTTTGGATAATCTTGAAAGCAAAGAGTTAACACCGTACGAAGTAAAAAAAGAGCGATTGAAAAAATTAAAATCAGAAAATGATAATCAGATTAGTCTGTTTGAATTTAAAGATGATGAATTAAGAACAGCAATTAATAAAATTGAAGTTAATAATCTTACGCCTCTTGAAGCTTTGAATAAATTAAGTGAGCTGAAGAAAAAGATGAATGAAGACAAATAATTTATTCACTTGATTTAAAATATTTTGATTACTTTTGCAGCAAGGTTGATCGAAAAATTATAACCGATAAATAAAGGATACAAAGTGATAGTAGTTTTAGAAAAAAATGTTACTGAGGGACAATTAAAAAATGTAATTCAACATTTAGAGGATTCCGGTTTTACTGTGCACAAATCCGCCGGTGAAGAACGGACAATTCTTGGCGCAATCGGTGTGCAGCCAAACTTTGATGTACGTAAAATAAAAATTTTGGAAGGTGTTGAAGAAGTTTATCGCATAACTGATCCATTTAAGATGGCAAGTCGAAGTTTCAAAAACGAAAACACAATAATTAAATTTAAAGATTTTGAGATTGGTTCAAATGAGGTAATTGTTATTGCCGGTCCTTGCTCGGTTGAAAGCGAAAAACAGATAATGACTATTGCTGGTATAGTGAAAAAATCAGGAGCAAAAATTTTAAGAGGCGGAGCATTTAAACCAAGAAGTTCACCTTACTCATTTCAGGGATTAGGTGAAGAAGGGCTAAAGTTATTGCGCAAAGCCGCAGATGAATTTGGGTTGCTGGTTATTACAGAAGTTTTGGAAAATTCCAAGATAGATCTGATTTATAAGTATGCAGATATTTTTCAGGTTGGGGCTAGAAACATGCAAAATTATTCATTGCTAAAAGATCTTGGCTCGGCAAAAAAACCAGTTATGTTAAAAAGAGGTTTATCCGCAACTGTAGAAGATTGGTTGATGTCAGCGGAATATATTTTATCCAATGGTAACCCGGATGTGTTCTTATGTGAAAGAGGAATCAGAACGTTTGAAACTTATACGCGAAACACATTTGATATTTCTGCAATTCCAGTTGTTCATAAACGCAGTCACCTTCCGGTTTTTGGTGATCCATCGCATGCTACAGGATTGCGTGATAAGGTTATTCCAATGGCGCGTGCCGCTGTTGCAGCCGGAGCAGATGGTTTGATGGTTGAAGTGCATCACGATCCTGAAAAAGCATTATCTGATGGACCACAAGCATTATTACCCGAGCAATTCGCGGATATGATGAAGCAGGTTAAATCTATCGCACAAGTAATCGGGAGAACAATGTAATTTTTTATGCGAACTAACTTTTTGATGTTTTGTTTGTATTAAAATAACTTATCTTTGCCTCAAAATTTTCCAGGAATTAATGAACTTTAAATCAATTAGTCCAAATTTCCATTCTATGTTATTGCAACTTTATATGCTGCCGGAATTGTATTCCATTAAGAGGATGAACCAATATTTATTTAAAGAAAATAAAATAATTTTTACTACAGTATTATTGATTTTACTTACGTCTTCTATCTCACTCAGTCAAGAAAATTCACATCGGATTATCAGCAAAACTTATTACCCAAACGGAACAATTAAAACAGAAGGCGAATATTTATATGATCAGCTTGATGGTCATTACAAAGAATATTATCCAAGCGGTAAATTATGGAAAGACTGGAATTATGTTTTTGGAAAGGAAGAAGGAATTTCAACCTGGTACTTTGAGGACGGAAAAATAAGTATCGTGTGGAATTATGAGAATGGAGTTAAACAGGGAATTTCCAAATGGTATTATGAAACTGGCGAGCTTTGGGCTGAACAAAATTATGTTGATGGTAAGTTGCAGGGTATAACAAAAACTTATTACAAAACCGGCGAGCTGCAAGGTGAATGGAATTATGTTGATGGTGTTCTCCAGGGAATTTCAAGAACATTTTATACTAATGGAAATGTTGAAGTTGAAAGAAGATTTGTTGATGGAAGGCAGCATGGTACAACAAAAATATATCACGATGACAAATCGCTGGCACTTGAAGCTTTTTTTATTGATGATAAATTACAAGGCGATGTTCTGATTTATGATAAAATGAAAAGTCTTCGTGTACGGGATACTTATTTAAATGACGAATTAATTAATCGTATTAAGTTTGATTATAAAGGTAAAGTGGAATCGAAAGAGGAGATGGTTAAAGATTATTATCCAAATGGTTCCATTAAGGATGAAATCTATCTTGTTGATGGTGTAAGAGATGGAATAATGCGGACATATTATGAAAGCGGTTATCTAAAAGAAGAATGGAATTATAAAAAAAATATTCTTGAAGGAAGATCATTTGAGTTTTATGAAAACGGTGTAATGAAATTTTCTACCGATTATGTTGACGGAGTTAAACGTGGCAATGAAAAATCCTATTATGAAGATGGTGTTCTTAAAGCTGAAACTATTTATGAGAATAATTTAAAGAATGGAATTTGTCTTACATATCATCCAAATGGTAATCTTGAAAGCATTGGCAATTATGTTTTTAATAGCTTAGAAGGCAGTTATAAAACCTATTACGATAACGGGCTTTTGAAATCCGAAGAGTATATAAAAGATGGCGTACCCGATGGAAAACGAAATACTTATTACAGAAATGGTGCTCTCGAACGAATTGAAAACTATATCGATGGAAAATTGAGTGGCTGGATAAAAACTTATTATAGCGATGGCTCAATGATGAAAGAAGAATTTTATAAATCAGGTAGAGTTGAAAGAATGAAAGAATATAGCCAGGAAGGATTAATGATTTCCTCCTTTGGTTATAACTGATTTTTACAAACACTTTTTTATCTTTATAAAAACGATTATTATAAGGCACGAGCAATCGTGTCTTTTTTATTTATAGACATATCAATTTATATTTGCATTAAACTAAAATAAAACATGTATGAAAAAACATCCAAAGAAATTTAAAGTCGGATTACTTCAACTTGCATTAAGTAAAAATCCAGATGAAAATCTTACCAAAGCTGTAAGCTGGATTGAGAAAGCTGCTAAGAAAGGCGCACAGGTAATTTGTTTACCGGAACTTTTCCGTTCACAATATTTCTGTCAATCAGAAAATATTGATTATTTCGATTTAGCTGAAACAATTCCGGGTCCTTCTACAGATGCAGTTTCTAAAGTTGCAAAGAAAAATAAAGTTGTAGTGATTGTCCCTTTGTTTGAAAAAAGAGCAACCGGACTTTATCACAACTCACTTGCAGTAATTAATACAAAAGGTGAGATAGCAGGAGTTTATCGCAAGATGCACATTCCCGATGATCCTTCGTATTACGAAAAATATTATTTCACACCGGGTGATTTAGGTTTTAAATCTTTCGATACAGAATTCGGAAACATCGGTACTTTAATTTGCTGGGATCAATGGTATCCGGAAGGTGCACGTTTAACTGCTTTGCAAGGTGCAAGTATCTTATTTTATCCAACTGCAATTGGCTGGCATCCACACGAAAAAAAAGAACACGGCAAACCGCAATTTGAAAGCTGGCAAACAATTCAACGTTCTCACGCGATTGCAAATGGTGTTTATGTCGCTTCGGTTAATAGAATTGGGTTGGAAAAGGAAACAAAAAATTCAGTAGGGATAGAGTTTTGGGGAAGAAGTTTTATTTGTGATCCACAAGGGATTATAATTGCCGAAGCATCTAATGATAAAGAAGAAATATTAATCGCAGAGGTTGATCTGGATAGAATTGAATACATCCGCCGTAACTGGCCATTTTTGCGTGATAGAAGAATTGATGCTTACTCTGATATAACTAAACGATTTTTGAAATAGAATTTTACCACTGAGGCACTTAGTTCACTGAGAAACACTTAGTGAAGCTAAGTGCTCTTAGTGTCTAAGTGGTGAAAAATGAAAAGTAAAAATAAATATCGATTACCTGCAGAATGGGAATACCACGAAGCAACCTGGATTGGCTGGCCTTTTAACAAAGAAGATTGGCCCGGAAAGTTTCAACCAATTCCCTGGGTTTATGGAGAGATCGTCAGATATTTATCGCGTGGTGAAAAGGTAAGAATTATTGTCCAGTCAAAAGCACATCAGAAAAAAGCAGAAACTGTATTGAATTCTGTTAATGCTGATATGAACAATATAGAATTCTATAAATTAGAAACAGACAGAAATTGGCTGCGTGATGCGGGTCCGCAGTTTGTAAAAAATGAAAATGGGGATACTGTTATTGTTCAATTTAAGTTTAATGCGTGGGCAAAGTATGATAATTTTAAACTGGATGCGAAGATTCCGAAAATGATTTCAAAAGAATTTGATCTTGATCGAGTGAAGGCGGAACATAAAGGCAGGGAAGTAGTGCTTGAAGGTGGAAGTATTGATTATAATGGATCGGGTACAATAATTACAACAGAAGAATGTTTGATGGATGATAAAGTGCAGGTACGCAATAAAGGATTTTCAAAAAAAGATTATGAAGAGGTGTTTAATAAATATTTCGGCGTTACAAATGTAATTTGGTTAGGCAAAGGAATTGCCGGAGATGACACTCACGGGCATGTTGATGACATAACAAGATTTGTAAATAACAATACAGTTGTAACAGTGATTGAAGATAATCCGAATGATGAAAATTATAATAACCTGATGGAAAACCGTGAAAGACTTTTCAGCGCAAAATTAGAAGATGGAACAAAATTAAATGTTACTGAATTGCCGATGCCAACACCCGTTATATTTAAAGGAGAAAGACTACCTGCAAGTTATGTAAATTTTTATATTTCAAACTATGCTGTACTTGTTCCAACTTTTAATGATCCTAAAGATAGAATTGCGCTTGGAATTTTATCTGAATTATTTAATGATAAACCCGTAATAGGAATTCACGCCGTAGATTTGGTCTGGGGACTTGGAACTTTGCATTGCTTAACACACGAGCAGATTAAATAAAACAGGCGATCAAATGATCGCCTAAAAATTTATCGTTTTACTATTTGAATTTTATTTATACTCCACATCCATATGGTAATCCCATTTATCAAAATAAATATTTCCGCCGCGCCATTCTAATTCGCCTCGTTGGAAATCGATAGTTTCGCTTCTTGGAAATATTTTTGAGGGGAAAAGTGTAGTCGAGTAATCATCATTTATAATTAAGTGATAAGGGTCGGTACTTCCCAAAAAATAATATCTCACATCTTCATTCTGTGAATCAATAATTCCAAAAGATTGATCTGCAGGAACCCAGCCGTATCCTTCAAAATAAACTTCACTCCAATCGTGTAAATTTACTTCCCCCGGATGCAGCATCCAGCCGCTTTGCCACTTAACAGGAATGCCATTGTATCTGCACAATGTCATAAACAATAAAGTTTTTATTCCGCAATCACCGTGTTTATTTGTGATGCAATAATCAGAGATATTTTCTATTGTGGAATATTCTCTAGCACCAGCCCAGGGAATGTTTTCTGAAATCCAGGTGAAGATTTTTTTAGTGATGAGATATGGATTTTTTTCATTACCGACAATTTCTTTAGATAAATTTTTAATCTTATCTGTAAAAACAATATGAGGAGGTCGTTCTGCAGTAAATGTTTTGTAAAGTTCAGAATTTTTATCATAAGGTTTGATCAAAGCCGGTTCAATAAAATTTACTTCGTTATAATTCTTTACTTCAAATTGAATATTAAAAATTGTTGGTTGATCTTTTTGAGCAGTCTTCTGCATATAAATTGTTCGCTGTGGATTTTTATTATCAGCAATAACATATTCATCAGTATTTGTTGATAAAAGTTTTATTTCGGTTTGTCTGAGATGTCCTTCACGTGGGAAGGGAAGCCAGCATTTTATAATTTCTCCATCGGGAATTGCATTTGCATCAACAGTAACTTTATAATCCAATTTGAAAGTAACAGGTTTTACCAAACTTTCCTGTGCGTTTGCAGATTCATCCAGCACTTTTGGAATATAACTTTCAAGAAAAACGTCAAGTCCATCTTTCTGATAGCCATCTATTTTTTCTTTTTGTGCTTTTGCTTCTTTATTTATTCTAAAAAGATTTGAAGCAGCTCGAGAGAAATACCATTTCTTACCATCTATAATTTTAAACTCAAGTGAACCATCATTTTCCCATTTTTCTAAATCTTTTACATTAGCGTTTGGATAATATTTGTATACAAATTTTAAAACATCATCATCCGTTTTATTAAAATCTTTTCTTATCCGATCCAGCCTTTCTTTCTCAAACTGCAACTCAAATTTTTCATCGTAAGTAAGGTTCTCTGATTCCAGCTTTTGATCAATTAGTTCAGTTGCTTTAATAAAATCACCTGAATTGACTAATTGGTTGATATCATTAAATCTTGTTTGTGAAATCAAAATTGTTGTTAGCATAATTGTTAGGATAATTGTTTTCATAATATTTCCTTAAATATAATTTATCATCTTCAATCTTGCCTGCTGAAAAAGAGGTTCTCCGGAATTCTGCCAATAAAAAATTAAATTACAAACGATTCCGCTTTTCAATATACAGGTTTGGAATGACTATCTAAAAATAACAAAGCTTTAATTATTATTCATAAAACTTTTACTTATTTTTGTTTCAATTATTTTCAACTACTTATGGAAATATTATGAAACCTTCCGAACGTTTGCTTTCTTTAGATGTATTCAGGGGAATTACAATCATGGGGATGATACTTGTTAATAATCCCGGCACGTGGAATGCAATCTATCCTCAACTCGAACATGCAAAGTGGCATGGTTGCACTTTTACGGATTTAATTTTCCCATTTTTTCTTTTTATAGTCGGAGTTGCTATTTCATATTCCCTTACCAAACGTAAAGAACAGGGAGGTAGTATGAAAGCACTCTATCTTAATATTTTAAGAAGAACTATAATACTTTTTGTTTTAGGTTTAATATTAGCCGGATTTCCATTTGGCCTGGCTTTTGGACATGAATTCTCATGGAGTACTTTACGTATTCCGGGTGTGCTGCAGCGTATTGCAATAGTTTATATGGTTTCGGCATTTTTATTTTTATTGACAAGTACAAAATTCCAATATTGGTTTACAGTATTTATACTTTTGCTGTATGCTGCAATAATGAGTTTCATTCCGGTCCCGGGAATCGGACACGCAAACTTTGAACCGACAACTAATCTTTCTGCATGGTTAGATCGTTTAATTTTAGGAAGTCATATCTGGTCCGGCTCAAAATTTTGGGATCCGGAGGGAATTCTTTCTACTATCCCGGCGATTGGAAGTGCGATGCTTGGAATTTTTACAGGCAATTTGTTGAGAAGTCAAAAAGATTCAGCTACTAAAACTGTTTATCTTTATATAGCAAGCAGTGTTTTAATGCTTGCCGGTTGGATATGGAGTTTCTGGTTTCCATTAAATAAAAATATCTGGACAAGCTCTTATGTTCTATGGACTGCTGGACTTGCACTAAACTTTTTAGCTTTTTGTTATTGGTTCGTTGATGTTAAAAAAATTACTTGGTGGATAAAACCATTTCAGGTTTATGGTATGAATGCAATTACTGTCTTTTTCCTCTCTGGTATTGTGGGAAGAATTATGTATATGGTAAAGTGGACGGATGCCAGCGGGAATATTGTAACAATTAAAAGCTATCTGTTTGATAATTTCTTTCTTTCATGGTTAGATCCGATAAACGCATCATTAGCATGGGCAATTGTTTACATTTTAGTCTGGTTAGGTTTGATGTGGATACTGTATGCTAAGAAAATTTTTATTAAGGTATAATAGATTTTAATTAATCAAATTACTCAGTTGTAATGCTGCATTCTTTAAAGCATCTAAAATTCTTGTGCAGCGCAGATTTTGAAACGATATACGTACAACTAAGGTCTCAAATTTCGTGTGGAAGATCAGTCAAGAAGGCATCTTATGCAAATCGGTGAAACTTTCGAGGTTCTGCTAAGATTGTAGCTCAGATAAGAGAAAAATTCTTAATTATTTCAGAAAAACTCGAAGGTTTTTATAAAATGTGTATAACGTGGGTTAATAAATAGAGACATTAGAAAAACAAAATTTTACTTATGAAAAAACTTCTACTGATTGTTCTTATTTCTGTTTCTACATTTGCACAAACGGATTTACGCCATAAAATATCCCAAATGCTGATGATAGGGTTTCAGGGCAAATCTGTAACTGATACGATGCTGATCAATGATCTTAATAAACGAGGAGTTGGAGGTGTAATACTTTTTGCGGCAAACATTGAATCACCAACTCAACTAAATCAATTGACAACACAGTTAAAATCATATTCAAGTATTCCGCTTTTTATTTCAGTGGATCAGGAAGGGGGAAAAGTAGCCAGATTAAACGCAACAAATGGTTATCAGTCAACTTACTCAGCTTTTAAAATCGGTACTTATTTTAATAATGAGTTTGATACACGGGGATGGGCTGGTCAAATGGCAACATGGCTTAGCAGTGCAGGAATTAATATTGACTTAGCACCTGTTGCTGACGTTGATGTAAATCCAACAAGTCCTGCAATCGGAGCTTTGGACAGAAGCTTTTCAAAAATTCCTGATTCAGTTTATCAACATTGTTTTTGGTTTATTGATGAGTTCCATCAGCGAAATATATTTAACACACTCAAACATTTTCCGGGGCATGGCAGCGCAGCAACTGATTCCCATCTTGGTTTTACAGATATTACAAATACTTGGGCTGACTCTGAATTAATTCCTTTCAGAAAATTAATTGCTTCTGGTTATAATGATTTTATCATGAGCGGACACCTTTTTAATTCTAATCTCGATCCCAACTATCCGGCATCATTATCAAATAAAGTTTTAACTGAATTATTGAGAAACTCTTTAAAATTTAAAGGACTAATTATTACCGATGGAATGTTTATGGGGGCAATTAGTAATAATTATACTTTTGATAAAGCTGTTGAGCTTGCAATAAATGCAGGCAATGATGTTTTGCTTTATACAGCAAATAATCTGAATGGTAAATCTCTTGTAGACAGTGTTGTTAATATTGTAATGAATAAAATTTCTGAAGGTAAAATTACAGAACAAAGAATAGATGAATCTTACAACAGAATAATCTTGAAAAAATCATTATTAACAGAGATAAAGAATATAGCTGAAAATATTATTCCTGATGATTTTGAAATATCAAATTATCCTAATCCGTTTAATTCATCTACTCAAATAAATTTAAGAATTTCCAGAGCCGGCTTTGTTAGTATGAAATTATATAATATCATTGGAGAAGAAATAAAAGAAATTGTACATGAATATATGGAAGAGGGAGTGCATAAGTTTTTATTTAATGGGAATGAACTTTCTTCAGGTGTTTATTTGTTAAGAATGAATATTGGTGAAAACTTTTTATCGCACAAAATTATTTTAATGAAATAAAATTAAAACTTATGAAGATTATTATATTACTTATCGTAACTATAGCAATGAATATTTTTTCTCAGCAGGACACACCGAAAACTGTTAAATATGTTGACATAAAGAAATATGCAGGTCTCTGGTATGAGATTGCAAAAATTCCAAATCGTTTTCAAAAACAGTGTGTTAAAGGAACTACCGCATTATACGAACTTAAAGAAAATGGTGAGATCCGGGTTATCAATTCCTGTTATGACAAAGACAATGAACTTGATAAAACAGAAGGTGTAGCAAGAATTGTTGATAATAAATCCAACGCAAAACTTGAAGTAAGTTTTTTCAGTATTCTTGGATGGCGCCCAATCTGGGGAGATTACTGGATAATTGGACTTGATGAAAATTATCAATGGGCAATTATAGGAACACAAAACAGAAAATATGGCTGGATATTAAGCCGCACATCAAAGTTAGATGAAACAACTATGAATAAAATTTTTGAGATATTAAAAGATCAAGGTTATAATCCAAAAGATTTTGAAATGGATAAACTATAACAAAATATTGAAACCTCCGGGGTTTTAAAAACCTCGGAGGTTTCATTTAATAGGTCTCTAAAATTATGCTTCTATTTTTGATCCAAGTACTTTTAAAAATTGTTTCATCCATTCAGGATGTGCAGGCCAGGCAGGAGCGGTGACCATATTCCCATCTGTTAAAGCATTATTTGCACCAGGTTCAATTTTACCAAATTTAGCCCCTGCAATTTTACATTCCGGACCAACAGCAGGATACGAAATTACTTTTCTATCTTTAAGTACTCCTGCGGCTGCAAGAATTTGCGGACCATGACAAATTGCCGCAATAGGTTTTTTCTTTCTTGCAAAATGTTTTGTGATTTCTAAAACTCGTTTGTTCAATCGAAGATATTCTGGTGCTCTACCGCCGGGAATTACTAAAGCATCATATTGTGCAGGATCTACTTCATCAAAGTTTGCATTGATAGCAAATCTATGTCCCGGTAATTCCACGTAAGTTTGATCGCCAATAAAATCGTGAACTGCTGTTTTAACAGTATCACCTTTTTTCTTATCGGGACAAACTGTATGAACTTCATGTCCAACCATCGTTAGGATTTGGAAAGGAACCATTGCTTCATAGTCCTCAACAAAATCTCCAACCAACATTAGAATTTTTTTTGCTGCCATAATAACTCCTTTTTTAATGATGAAAAATATTTATTTGACCAGTTGAGTCTAACAGAAAAAATACACTGTTTCTTATTTTAGAAACGTTAAGAAAAAATTATTTTCTATTTATTTACTTTAATGCTATGGAAATTAATTCCAATGTAATTTTTAACTTTATTAAAATAATCATCAGATAAATTGCCCATCTTTTTAAATATTTCAATGTCTTGAAAAAGATAAATTCCTGTGGCTTCCGCATATATAATATCATCGGAGTCAACCATTACTCCCTTTAGATATATTTTTTTTCTCTCAATACTATCAATCCAGGAATCAACAAAGATTTTTGTTTTAATATTTATAGGGACTTTAAATGTCAGGTTCAGTTGTGCCGTTAATACAGGATAACCATTAAACCAGGCAGCACCTCCCAATGCTTCATCAAAAATTGCGGCGGTAACACCACCATGAACATGTTTTGGCGGACCTTGTGCGGCATCTGTAAATGTAGCTTGTGTATAGAAATGTTTTGTTTCTTTATTTAAGTAGTAAATAACTTTAAAACTTTTTTGATGTTCCCCTGAAACAAAAGAATGAGGATACAACAGAATATTTAATGGTTTAAGTTTAGCAACTTCGTCTTTTGCACTCATTATTATGTAATTTCAAATTATTATTAAATGTTATTTCAAAACTAATTAATTACTGAAAACAAAAGTATGTTTTAAATCATTTCAATCTAATTTTTACTAAGATAATCTTAAAAAAAATTATATCTATTTGAAATTATCGAACTGAATTAAAGTGACATTACCATCAAAATCAGTTGTAATTATTTGGTTGTTATCAATTGGTGTAATAGTATTTACGTAACCGTTTGTGATCTTATGCTGCCAATTAATTTTTCCGGTTTGGGAGTCTAAAGCGTAAATCATCCCGTTCTTTGTTGGATAAAAAATCACTCCGTCTTTCTCAACAATTTGTGCAGAGCTGATATCATAACCAAAACCGCAATTCGTAATCCAAATTGGATTAGATAATTTATCGGATACCGGAAGTGCAAGTATTGTATCATTCATAGTTCTTGCAAACAATATTTTCCCATCTTCTGATAATCCAACAGTTTCTCTTACCTTATATTTTCCGGTTCGCCACAATTGTTTACCGGACTGAATATCTATTGCAGTTAATTTTCTATCCGGTGCTGCAAAAAATACAATGCCATTCGATTCAACTGGCCAGCATGCAGCAGGAGAGTAAAATATTCCTGGTTTATCTCCTTTCCATTTCCAGACTAATTTTCCTGAGTTAACATCAAGGCAATAAAAATTTTCATCCCAGGCACCGAATAAAATTTTATCACGATAAATAACTGGTTTTGTTTCTACAAATCCATTTAAGCCGGAAAATTGCCAAACCAACTTACCTGTGGTTTTATCTATTGCCCGAAATATTCTATCGCTGCCACCGATATAAACTTTATCTTTATCAACTACAGGACAACCAAGTACGGTTGCATTAGTTTTAAATTTCCAAACAATATTTCCATTATCAATGTTTAAACAATAGATTGAACTATCAGCACTGCCAAAGATAATTTTGTTTTCTTCAACAACAGGAGTAGAATAGATTGCATTTTGAGTTTCAAATTTCCAGTTGATTAAACCATTGGATAAACTAATGGAATAAAAATATCCTGATGCATCACCGACGAAAACAGAATTATTTTTTACTACAGCGGATGATGCAATTGTATAGCCAGTTTTAAATTTCCAAAGAGTTTTTACGAATGGATATTTCTGATTGATTGAGTAATCCGGTAGTTTGATCTCCTGATTTTTCTCCGCATTAAATTTTTTGTATAAAGGAGTTGATGCCCAAAAATTTGTTACTTTAAGTTTGGGAATTCTTTCATAAAAGTAAATTGAATCTGTTCCAACTTTAACTAAATTATATCCGCCACCATCGTTATCAGAAGAAAGATTTGATCTGCTTTCAATTCCATTAATACCTGCAAAATTATAAGTTTTGTTTTGATGTTCGTGTCCAAAGATTACAACTTGAATATTTAATTTTTGTAATCGGTTTAACATTTCATACCAATTAGCAGTGCTTTCATCAAGCGGATAATGAGTTACAAAAATTATTGGCTGATCAGGATTCTGAATACTTACCGATAGAGAATCGAACCACCTTAAATCCTCGGGAGCAAAATATCCATCGGCCATTCTCATTCTTGGTCCTTCATGCAAACCAATGAAAAGGAAATTATTGTAGTTAAAAACAAAACGATCTTCTTTCCACAATTTTATAAAATCTGTACAACCGGATTCAGACCATTTTGTATCGTGATTTCCGGGAATTATATAATAAGGTTTTTTAAGATTATCTAAAATATTTTTTGCTTCTATAAGTTCAGCGGAAGTGCCTGTTGCAGTTATATCCCCGGATATTATTGTAAATGAAATGTCATCAAAAGAGTTAATATCATTAACACTACTTCTTAAATCTTCTGCTGCAGTTGGATATCCAACGTGGATGTCTGTTAACCATGCGAATTTAAATTGCTGAGCAAAGGTCAAGCTTGTTAAGATTAAGAATAATGAAAAAATTTTTTTCAAGATGTATTTCCTTTTTTATTTCATCCCTCGTCCTGCCTGCTGGTAGGGTCTGTTGCATAACTCGGGAAAGGTCATTTCGAAGGAGTCTTCGACTGAGAAATCTTTGTGTTTTACGGCATAAAAGATTTCTCCCTTCGGTCGAAATGACGCTCAGTTGACTTCTGCAACACAACCGGTAGCCAAGCTTCGCTCTGGATGATGTAAAAACTTTGCCCAAGATGATGTTTAATTCCACATTGATCAAAATAAAAAGCCCCTTCCCTTAGGGAAGGGGTTGGGGATGGGCTTTATCTCATCAAAATCATTTTACGACTTTGTTTAAAGTTATCAGTAATCAATGTGTAAAAGTAAACACCGCTTGAAATGTTTTGTGCATTGAAATTAATGGAATAGTTTCCTGCACTTAAATCATCATTAACCAATGTCGCAACTTCGCGACCAAGAATATCCGTTACGATCAGTTTAACATTTGATGCTTTAGAAATGCTAAACTTAATTTCAGTTGATGGATTGAAAGGATTCGGATAATTCTGCTCAAGTACAAATCTATCCGGAATCAAATCATTCTCTTGTTTAACTTCTGTTGGATCAAAAGTAGCAATTCTTAAATCATCAAGATAATATGTACCGGTGCTGACATTATTTGCTGAATAAGTAAACTGAAAACTATCAAATACTAATGGGGGTTCAAGCGTACCATTACCGAGCCAAGTCCCGGTTTGTCCAAGTGAAAGATCCCAGTTAACCAATTTCCAACCAATCCAATCTATATTATACCAGGGGCTAACTTCTAAATTTGTTGGAGTAGTTCCGTTTGTTTCTCTTACACAAAATCTGAATTTATTATTATTCCCATCACCAAAGATAAAAACCTGCATCAAACCAATTTTATCAAAAGTTGGAGTTGCAACAGTACGGTATTGTCTAATCAACCAGGTACTTGCGCTTGTATTATATGCATAATTAAACTGTTCAGATTTTGTGCTGCCAGTATTAAGGTTAAAAATTGTTGAAACAGAAGCAGCATTAGTTTGAGATGTTATAACACCAACAGGATTACCGGATTGCATTGGTTGCCACCAGTTTGCTATGCCAGCGTCAAAATTATCTATTATGGTTCGCGCATTATAATTTGAATTGCCTGTTGAAAACTGAATACTTGAATCGGCTGAAGTGGGATTTCCAAACACATCTTCAATACCTGCAAGAATTTTTACTGTATAAGTTTCGTTTGCAATCAAAGGAGTTGTAATGAAAAAATTTAATACGCCCTTACCGTTAACAGTATAGTATCTAAGAATATATGAAGCATTTGTTTGATCAGAATTCTTTATGATTTTTACACGCGATGAAATAGTAGATGTTTTAAGCAGCTCATTAAATGCAACACTAATGATTGGTTTTAGTTCAACATTGGTGGCATTAGCTTCCGGGTACACACTGGCTATGACTGGCGGAACATTATCAGCAACTTTAGTTTTTATATTAAACACATAATCATCACCGCCGATACCATCACCGTTACCATCGAAAAGATGTCCGTATTTATCTTCAAAATTTCCCTTTACTGTAATTTGATAAATTGAATCGAATGCAAAATTTGTCGTATTAATTGTTACTGTTTTATCTCCATTAGACCAGGTAAGAGCAGCGGATACATTTGGCGTAATAATAATATTTGATTCTGCAATTGTTTTATTCATAG
Organism: Ignavibacteriaceae bacterium; assembly: GCA_036796535.1. Taxonomy (GTDB): domain Bacteria; phylum Bacteroidota; class Ignavibacteria; order Ignavibacteriales; family Ignavibacteriaceae; genus IGN3. The sequence goes on along the minus strand of DAIRCT010000029.1, from coordinate 18,146 downwards.
GCCTGGAAAAATTTATTACTATGTTTTCAATTCCGGGATATACGCTATCATTTGAAGCCGGAACTGTTGAAATAACTTTTGGAGGAACAACTGAGATAAGATTGATATCTTTAAAAGTAAAAAATGTATCGGCAGCAGCTACATCAACAGTATAAGGATCAAATCCCGTTGCGCTTACTTGAAGCTGATGTGTACCCGCAGAAATATTTTCAAAATAATAAAATCCATTTCTTAAAAAAGTTGAGTCAGTTGAATATTTATAAAATAATGATGCCCACGTATCGGTTGTATAGGTTTGTCCATCCAAAGTTACCACAGCACCGTTTACTGGAATGCCAGTATCAAGGTCTTTGATAATTCCAACTACTGTTCCTACAAAGGGACGAGCAATATTTTTATATTTTAAGATTGTCCAGAACATTGTCTTAGCTTCAAGCCGTTTCCATTGTTCATTCATGTTTAATTGATTCTGGGTTGGGTTAGTGTGAAATCCTGCTTCGCTTAATTCTGAAGCCATATTCGTTTCACGATTAACCCATAAATATGGTAGTGATCCCGCGACACCATAAAAATCTCTATCACCCATTGCACCCCGAGTTGTTGTTCTCATTCCTGCAGTAAGTAAACCAACCATTATTTGAGACATTTTTTTACCACCATAAGGAGTTTTTTCAGGTCCTCCAATTCCTAATTGCCCCCACATAATTAATGTGCTGTTTGCCGAACTTCCCATTGTTGCAGCGTCGCTATGAATAGAATGATAGTGTGCAGCACCAAGTTGATTTGCCTGATCTGTTCTTTGTGATAAATCTACAACCTGTTGATTATTTGTTCTGCAAATGTAAACTGTATCAATATCAGTCCAGTCTAAAAGCATTTGTCTTAGATTAAGTGCAACACCAAGATTTTTTTCAGCTTCTGAATAATTATAGATGCCCATATTTTCATATTGGCTATGCCCGGGATCTAGATAAATATTCCAACCAGAAAGTCCTGTTACTTTTGGTTGAGAGAAAATTGGACAGCTGATAAGGACCAGCAAGAATGAAAGTAAAACGATTTTTTTCATGTCAAATAAATTTTTTGTTTGATTAATATTTTTCATTTTGTTTTCCTCCATCATTCAATATTCATTAAATAAATTGAACCATCATTATACACATCAAATACTATTGCCTTCCCATCGGGAGAAAAACAAGGATTCTTTTCGATTCTATCATTAGTATTGGTAAGATTTTTTTTCTGTGTACCATCAACATTAATTGTATAGATATCGGAAGCAGTATAATTATCTCCATTATCTTCTGTAATCATATAGATAATTTTTTTACTATCTGATGACCATCGGGGTCTATGCCCCTTACCAAGATCTATTAAATTTGTTCCATCAATATTCATTGAATACATATTGCCGCCCATAACTTCAAATGCTACTTTTTTCTTATCAGGAGAGGAAATAAGATTTATAACTTGGACATCTTTTAATGGCTCAATAATTTTTTCTTCATTTGTGCTGGCATTGCGGGTGCCAATTTTATCACCTATTATATAAGCATCTATTTGGGGAGCAGATGGATTCAATTTATATAATTTGCCTGTGCTATAAACTTCAACTCCATTTTTTGATGGAAGAATTACCTTTGTATCCTGTTCACTCCACTCTGGCATAAAAGGCATTCTTGTTCTGAACTCAGTTAATTGTAGTTGTTGATCTGTTTCAACATCAAAAATTTTTACTGCGTTAAGCCGGTTCATATTTTCATATTTTGCAACACGGGATAAAATTGATTTTGAATCTGATGACCATTTATATCCAAAGCCAGCGGCTTGTTCGTCTGTAATTTGTTTTGTTGATTTTGTGGAAAGATCATAAATCCAAATTCCTGTGTAACCCGATTTTGTATAAGCAATTTTTTTACCATCGGGAGAAAATGTTGGATTCATTGAGATATCATTCAGCGAACCTGTAATGTAAATTGGAGAATTTTGTTGTGGGAAAATGATACAGGTAAGAAGTAAAAACAGTAAGAAACGAAATTTGTTCATTATAAGAACCTTACTTTTATTAATAATATATTTTTATTTCAATTAATTGCATTTCAAATTAAAAAAAAATAAAATGATAATCATTGTACTTTATTTGATAATCAGTTTATATTTTAACACGCGTAATTATTAAGGAAATTAAAGATGCATAATTCTGTAACAATTTTTATCCCGCAAACCAATTTAAAAGAAAATGAAAAGACAATAAAAAGATTTCAGGGTTTACCACTCGTTAAAGAAATAATAATTTTATCACCCGACGAAAAATATAAATCTTTTGAAAACACTCGCGTAATATTTTCTAAAATTAGTAAGAGCAGCGAGACGGTTAAACTTATTGCACAATACTCATCTGCAGAATACACTGTTTTAATTATTGATGGTAAATCTATAAATCCCGGGCAATTTTGTTTGGAAAGATTTAAGCAGGTTGCTGATAATACAAACGCCGCATTAGTTTATTCTGATTTTTATGAGGAAGACAAAAATAAACTTGTGCAGCATCCTGTTATTGATTATCAGGAAGGAAGTTTGCGCGATGATTTTGATTTTGGGCAGTTATTATTTATTAGAACTGAATATATAAAACAGGTTGTTAATAAAGATGAAAGTGAATTCAAGTTCGCTGGTTTATATAATTTAAGGTTAAAACTTTCTCAACTTGCACCAATAGTAAGAATCCCTGAGTTTCTTTACACTGTTGAAGCAGCCGAAGAAGTTGGCACTGAAGAAAAGCATTTCAGTTATGTAGATCCAAAAAACAGAGAAGTACAGATTGAAATGGAAAAAGCTGTAACGCAGCATTTAATTGATGTTGGCGCTTACGTTCATCCACCATTTAAAGAAATTGATTTTTCATCCGAAAAAGATTTTGAATATGATGCATCAGTGATTATCCCGGTCAGAAATCGTGTTAAAACTATTGGAGACGCGATTGAATCCGTCTTAAATCAAAAAACAAATTTTAAGTTTAATCTGATCGTTGTTGATAATCATTCAACTGACGGCACAACAGAAATACTAAAATCTTTTTCACAAAAAGATAACAGAATAATTCATTACATCCCTGAGCGAAATGATTTAGGAATTGGCGGCTGCTGGAATGAAGCGGTTCATCATCGGCTTTGCGGAAAATTTTCTGTTCAATTAGACAGCGACGATATTTATAAAGATGAAAATACATTACAAACTATTGTGGATGTTTTCCATAAAGATAAATGTGCAATGGTAATTGGTTCTTATCAGCTAACAGATTTTAACCTTAATGAACTACCTCCCGGATTGATAGATCACAAAGAATGGACTAATGATAACGGACCAAATAATGCGTTGAGAATAAATGGGCTTGGAGCGCCAAGAGCATTTTTCACTCCGGTTTTAAGAGAAATAAAACTGCCAAATACAAGTTACGGTGAAGATTATTCAGTTGGATTAGCAATAAGCAGGCAGTACAAGATTGGAAGAATATATCACGCCATTTATATATGCAGAAGATGGGAAGGAAATTCAGACTCTCAATTAGATATTGTAAGAATGAATGCAAACAATCTTTATAAAGATAGAATTAGAACGTTTGAATTACTTGCGCGTAAAAAAATGAATTTGGAGTAATTACTTTATCAATGATATTCATTAACAAAAATTTTTATAAAATAAATGATAGTGTTTGCCTAAAAATTATTGACTTTAGAAACTAATTTTCATAGTTTTTTGCAGTAAAAATTTAATCAATTGTAAATTTGTTCTGATTAATAATTGTCTGAGAAAAAAGGATATATAAATTATCCTGCATCAGAACTACTCCCTCCGAGTTGAGAGACAAAATAAGGAGTATGAACTTATGAGAAAACTGCTACTACTTAGCACACTCGTCCTACAAATATTTTTCATTCAAACTTTTGCCCAGGTGGGTAAAATTAATGGCGTTGTCCGAGACGCAAATACAGGTGAGGCATTAATTGGCGCCAACGTACTGCTTGAAGGTACGACAATTGGTGCTGCTACAAATGTTGATGGTTATTATTCAATCACAAACGTTCCCCCCGGTACATACAATCTCAAAGCTTCAATGGTGGGATATGCGCCTCAGGTAATTACAAATGTAAGAGTTAATATCGATTTAACAACTGATATTAATATTTCCCTCAGATCAAGTGCATTTGAAACCGAAGAAGTTGTAGTGGTTGCAACCCAGCCGATAGTAAAGCAGGATGTTTCAGCAAGTGTTGTAAATCTTAATATTAAAGAGATTGAAAACCTTCCCGTTGCAAATGTTTCCTCGGTTATTGGACTTCAAGCCGGTGTACAGGGGTTAACCATCAGAGGTGGAGCCAGCGATCAAACTGCATTTGTAGTAAACGGTATAACTTTAAGAGATGCCAGAAACAATACACCATATACGGGTATTAGCTTAACATCTGTTGGTGATATGCAAATACAAACAGGTGGTTTTAATGCAGAATATGGAGATATCCGTTCTGGATTAATAAACGTTGTTACTAAAGAAGGATCAAAAAGTAACTACAGTTTTGCTATCATAAGCCGTTATTCCCCATGGGAAAGAAAAAACTTTGGTGATCCTTTCAATTCTCCAAATTCTTATTGGATAAGACCATATATTGATGATGCTGTTTGCTGGACCGGAACAGACACACCTTGGGATCCGGCAAATGGTCTGGGTTGGGATCCTTATACCTTGCGTCAGTATCAGGAATTTAAAGGTGGCTGGAATTCGGTATCACAAAAATTATTAGCTGATAATGATCCAAATAATGATCTTACACCTCAAGCTGCCCAACAAGTTTTTCTGTGGCAGCATAGAAAAGTTATGGATGTTAAAAGACCAGATTTTGATATTGATATGACTTTAAGCGGGCCAGTACCCTATGGTGAACATCTTGGAAATTTAAGATTCGCTGCTTCTTACAGAAGATCTCAAACTATGTATTTAATTCCTTTATCTACTGATGCCTATCGTGATTATAATGCACAGATAAAAGTTACTTCAGATATTGCAGAAGGAATGAAGCTTACATTGGAAGGATTACTTGGAAGACAAACCGGAACAAACAGTAGTAGATCAGGAGGTCCGGGATTATTTTCTTCGGCTGCAGGAATTGCAAACCAACTTGATTTTAGATCCGGCCTAAGTTATTTGGATACTGAAATTTTTTCCTACGATTATTGGGCACCAAGCCAAATAACTACTGATATGGAGGGATTCAAATTTACACACGTTTTAAGTCCGAAAACATTTTATGAAATAACAGGAAGTCGAGTTGCAACAGATTATAAAACTGCTCCCGGTCGTTACAGAGATACTCAAACACTCTATTATTTTGGAGGTGTAGGATATAATGAAGCACCTTTTGGTAATTTTAGTGGAACCGGCGGTGGTATTGGATCTGCAATGAATTTGGGATTGGGCTGGAGTAACTCAAGAGATTCCAGTAAACTTGCTGTTTATACTTTGAAAGGAAATTATGCAAGTCAGGTAGATAAATATAATTATGTAAAATCTGGTTTTGAATTTATTTATACTGATAATAATGTTAATTATGCTTTAGTTGAACCTTCATTACCAACAAATAACTCTCAATCAAAATGGCATACATTTCCACTAAAATTCGCAGCTTATGCTCAGGATAAATTGGAATTTGAAGGAATGATTGCGAATATTGGATTGAGACTGGATTATTCTGACCCGGGTGGTGAATGGTATGTTTTTGATCAATATAATGCTGCTTTATCTGGTCAGTACGCTTCACAAATTAATTCACTTTTGCCAAAGGAAAAAACTAAAAAGCAACTAAATTTAAGTCCCAGACTTGGTGTTGCTTTTCCTATCACAGTTAATAGTAAGCTATATTTTAATTACGGACATTTCAGATCGATTCCTCTTCCTGATGATCTGTTTTTGTTAAGACAAAGTCAGGCATTTTTTAATATTACCAGAATTGCAAATCCAAATAATCCGCTGCCGTTAACCGTGGCTTATGAATTAGGATATGAACAAAATTTGTTTGACCAATTCCTATTAAGTATAAAGGGATATTATAAGGATGTTAAGGATCAAACAATATCGGTTCATTATGTAAGTAGAAATGGTACCGTAGATTATTACCAACCTGAACCTATTAGTTATGCTGATATAAGAGGATTTGAATTAGAATTCAGAAAAAATCGGGGTGAGTGGATAACCGGGTTTGTTAATTATACGTATATGGTATCCTCATCCGGTTATTTTGGCTATACTTTTGCTTACCAGGATCCTCTTGTTCAAGCTCAGAGAGAGGTTACTTATAAAAGTGATATTCAGCAAAACAAACCTATTCCACAACCTTATGCTCGTGCTAATATTGATATTTTTACACCGGATAATTGGGGCCCTGAAATTGGAGGCGCAAAAATACTTGATCAAATAAGATTGAGTATCTTAGGTAGCTGGTCTTCCGGTAACCATTTTACCTGGACAGGTGGTGGCGCAGTTAAATCAGGATTTTTGAACAATTTCCAGTGGAGAGATGCTTTTAATGTAGATTTAAGAATATCAAAAACAATATATCTTGGTCCTGTTAATGTAGAACTTTTTGCAGATATATATAACGCACTAAATATTAAATATATGAGTTATTACAGAGCTGGATTTAGAAATCAAGATGATTATGATAAGTATATGCAGTCACTTCATTTGCCAGCTGATAAAGTAAAGGATTTTAATAGTTATGGTAATATCCCCGGTAACGATACACCCGGTGATTACCGTGATCCAAGTGTTAGTTATCAACCTCTTGAATATGCAAATAATATTCAGTCTGTAACTAGTCCAAACACTGTTGCATATTATTATGATGCCGCAACAGGCAGCTATTATCAATGGTCAGGTCAATCTTGGTCCTATGTTAGAAGTTCAGTTATTGAAGATGTACTTAATAAAAAGGCATATATCGATATGCCAAACTTAAGTTACATGACATTCCTTGGTCCAAGAAATGTGTTCTTCGGAATTAAATTAAATGTTAATCTTTAATTGATAGAGATTAGATAAAGTAGAGGAAAGAATGAAATTAATAATTCAAAAAATCTTTAGTAATAAAATTGTTTTAATCCTGCTTCTTTCAGCCATTATTCCTCTTGGAGTTTCAAAAGCTCAATTTAAAAATGTTTGGATGGCAGCCGGTCAGCTAAACAACTGGTATTCATCAATTGGTTCTGAAATAGAGGAAGGATTTGTTACAAATCAACAATATGGTATGGAATGGCCGGCACAATACAGAAACCAGGATATGCAAGCTGCAAGAGGTTGGTGGATAGGTTGTAAGGATTTTACAGATGAGAAAGGTAATTTTTATCCCTACAAAGTTGTTACTGTTGGTCCAAGAAATCCTGCATTTTTTGCTGCTTATCCCGTTAAGATGGAAATGGTAAGCAAATTTGAGCCAACTTTAGTAACAGTTGATGGAGTGCCGTCACAAGGCAAAGAACTGAATATTGATAGAATTGATAATAATATGCCCTGGGATAGAATGATTATAAATAAAGTTGCTACTCAACTTGGCGTAACTATGGAAAGAAAGATATTTCAGTTTAGTCAACAGTATAATGATAGTTATATTGTGTATGATTATACTTTTACTAACACAGGCGATACCGATGGAGATACTACTACAATCGAGTTACCTAATAATACAATACATGATTTGTATACTTTTTGGACTTATCGAAATGCTGTTAACGCTTCAGTTAGATATGTAATAGGAAATAAGACCGGTTGGGGAATAAATACAATGAATGATACAAGAGGCGATGGAGTAAAAGTTGATCCTCCTGGTCAACAGTTCAGATGTCAGTTCTCATGGCATGGGTACACAACTGATAAAGATGTAAGCTATGATAACATTGGAGGACCGATATGGACATTAACTTCGACTGCACTTAATTGGAATGTTAAGAGTGACACAGTTGGCAGATTAGGCGGTTCGCAATTTTTAGGAGTTGCAACAATTCATGCTGATAAAACTGCAACTGATAAGAGCGATGACACAAATCAACCATCTACAACTACTTATAGTGATTCTGATGCGGGATTGTTTATTGCCGGTGCCAATGCACTTAATCCAGCTGAGAATGAGCAAAGATATTCGTTTATGTCCAGGGGACATCAATCACCAAGACACGCAGATGCAGTTGAACCAAGCGGTGACTTTGCCAAACAAAAAGTTAATCCAAATCTTGGTGGCGGTTCAGGTGGTATGTCTTTTAATAATGGATATGGTCCTTACACTTTAGGTCCTGGTGAAAGTATTCATATTGTTATGGTAGAAGGGGCTGCAAGTATGAGCCGGGAAAATCAGATAAAGTATGGGAAAATGTTTAAATCCGGCACAATGAGCGCTTATGATAAGAATACACATGTTATTAACGAAGGTCGTGATTCGTTATTTAAAACTTTTAAAAACGCAACTGAAAATTATAATTCAGGATGGCAAATTCCTCTACCTCCAAAACCACCATTAACTTTTAGTGTAAACGGTGGTGGTGATAGAATATCTCTTGCGTGGACAGTAGACCCTGCTGATCCAAATCCACCTACAAGTTTTAGAATATACAGAGCCCTTGGTGATTATGATTCCGATTACTCTTTGGTTGCTGAAGTTGGGGCAGATGCCAGAGTTTATAATGATTTGAATATAATCAGAGGATTCAACTATTATTATTATCTCACTTGTGTTGGAGCAAATCAACCAGGTGGGCCTGGAACACCGGCAGGTAGATTGGAAAGTAGTCGATTCTACACACAAACCTATATTTCCACCAATTTGAAGAGACCTCCTGAAAATGATATGAGCAAAATAAGAATAGTCCCAAATCCTTATATAATTAATGCCGATCTTTCTGTAAGATTTCCGGGTACCCCAGATGAAGATAAGATAGCTTTTTATAATATTCCCGGTGAATGCACAATAAAAATTTACACTGAATTAGGTGAGTTAATTAAAACTATTGAACATACAAACGGAAGTGGTGATGAATACTGGAAGTCTGTAACTTCTTCAGATCAATTTGTAGTTAGCGGTATTTATATCGCTGTAATAACTGACGCAAAGACAGGCGAAAATCATATTTCTAAGTTTGTTATTATAAGATAAAGTAAAATGAAAAATTATTCTTCAGAAATATATCATACTAAGAAAAAGGTATTTACAATGAGAAGTAAAATACTAATTGTGTTCGCAGTAATAATGTTTTCAATAACTGGTTGCGAATATTTTGAAAATGGAACAACTTTGAATCTTAGTACCTTTCAAGCAAACATCACTGGGTTGCCAGTACTGCCTGATTCGATGACTTACGTCGGATGGTTTGAAAGAGAAAAAGATAATATAAAATATTATGTTAAAGTATTTGTTCAGGATGCTAATAATGGAAGCATAAGTTATAATCAGGAAAAAGAATTAAAATCTTTACAGGAAGCTCAACAATTTTGGTTAACAACAGAGAAAAAATCTTCAGCAACTGAATCAGCAGTTCCAAGTTCAAGAATAATACTTGCCGGAAGTTTCTTAAATGCTTCTGCAAATTTATTTATTTCTAACAATCAATCTAAAATCGGAACAGCCAGAGCAGTTTTTAGTATTGAAACTCCAACTGATGGAGCATCGACTAATGAACTTAGTGGTGTGTGGTTTGTAGACTCTGTATCAACTTTACCTGCGGCAGGTTTACAATTACCGGCTTTGTACGGTGGCTGGATCTATGAAGGTTGGGTGGAAGTTAATGGCAAATACTTATCTACCGGAAGATTCTCCGATCCTTCTGCAAAAGATCTTTTCTCAGACTATAGTGGGTTAACCTCTGGATTTAAATTCCCTGGTGAAGATTTTCTTCTTAATGCGCCAACTGGTTTTACGTTTCCGTTAAATCTTTCAAATGCTAAAGTAGCTGTTAGCATTGAGTATAATGATGGGAGAACACATGGTGATCAGCCCTATATAAAGATTTTTGAAGCTACAGTCCCAGCTTCTGCGCAAAGCCAGGTTTCATACACGTTACAATACACAAATCCTGTTTTTGCAGGCGGCAATTCATATATGGTGGTTGATCTTGTTAAATGAAAAATTTAATCTAAAAAATAATAATGCTTATAAAAGATAAAGCAAGTAGGTAATTACATGAAAAAAATAAGTTTTACAATATTATTCTTTATTATGATTGGGCTGCTTTTTTCTAACAGTTCTTATGCCCAGAGTAAACAAAAGCTTGCTCAAACTGGTTTAAAGTTTCTTAGTGTTTCTTTAGACCCAAGAGCAGCAGCTTTAGGTGATGCGGTTACATCTGTTTCCGCAAACTCAACTTCAATGCTTTATAATCCTTCAGTTATGGGCGAAATGAATGGGATTGCTGATTTTTCTTTTGGCTCAACTAGATGGATAGCGGATATAAATTATATCTATGGCACAGCCGCATTCAGTCCTTTTGACGGTAATTATGGTGTTATTGGATTTTCATTGGTTGCAGTGGACTATGGCGATTTTATAGGAACTATAGTTGCTCCTAATAATGATGGTTACCTTGAAGTTGGAACCTTTAAACCAACAGCGTTGTCTTTTGGTGTAGGTTATGCAAATAAACTATCAGAGAAATTTTCAGTTGGCGGTAATATTAAATACGTTAGACAATCACTTGGTACTGCTGTAACAGGATATGATGCATCGGGAGTCAGTAAAGTTGAAGATAATTCTGTTAATTCACTTGCCTTCGATTTTGGTATTTTATATCACACAGGATTTAAAAGTCTTGATTTTGGTATGAGCATCAGAAATTTTTCATCTGAATTAAAATATAAAGACGAAGAATTTCAGCTTCCATTAACATTTAGAATTGGATTATCTATAAATGCATTAGATATTTTTAATATAGATAAAAATACGCATTCATTGCTTCTTGCAGTTGATGCTTCACACCCAAGGGACTATCCCGAACAAATTTCTGTTGGTGCCGAATATTTGTTTCTTAATACTTTTGCAATCCGAGGTGGATTTACATCTCCGACAGATGAGCAGGAGTTTAGTGCAGGTATTGGTATAAGACAATCAATTGCTGATATTAAATTTGCTATAGATTACTCATATACGCCTTTTGGCATATTTAGTAATGTTCATAGATTTTCAGTTAACCTAGCTTATTAATAAATTTTTTCGAAGAGAAAGAATTATGATGAAAATATTATACAAAATTTCAAAAGTTTTTTTAATGGTAGGATTACTATTCATTTATAGTTGTAATGAAGAGCCTGCCCCAAGTCTATATGAATTACCAGTAGGCGGGCAACCAGCCCCGGTTATTACTTCAATTGATCCACCAAATGCGGCACTGGCAGGAGTTACTGTTCTAACTATTACAGGATCAAACTTTAATCCCTCTCCAAATGGTACTTTTGTCTATTTCAATGGTACAAAAGCCAATTTATTAAGTGCTACGACCACACAACTAAAAGTGGTTGCGCCAAAAGTTGTTGGTGATTCGGTTATCGTTAAAGTTTCAACTTACAAAAGCGAAAATTTTAGTAATAAATTTATTTACAAGCTTCTAACTGCCCAAGAAGAATATTTTACATTTAGTCCAAATCCTCCCGCTCAGATTCCATACGCTTTTGTATTTAGTCAAAATGGGGATATGTTAGTTTCATTAGGCAGTACTGCAATAACCAATCCATTAGGAATAAAAAAAATAACTCCAGATCGAACTTTATTAGATTATATTCCAATGGGAAATGCTGCAAGATGGGATTGCTTAAAATTCGGGCCTGGCAATCAGCTATATGGAACAAGAACTGTTAATGCTGTTTGGAAATTAAATGAAGGCGTTGCTCCGGCTTCTCCCTGGACATCTGCAACCGGATCAATTCTAAAAGATTTTGATTTTGATGCAAATCAGAATATTTGGGCAGTTGGATCAGCAAATAGAATTTACAGAATTACTCAAACTCCTACTTCCACACCTTTTACTGTTACAGGAACTTTTAGAACCGCTAGAGTATTTAATGGTGCCTTATATGTTGCAGGGGCACGCGGTGCCACAGAAGGTGTTTGGAAATATTCAATTTTGCCAAATGGTGACTTAGACATTGCATCCGAAGAGTTGTATTTTGATTTAACAGCAGCTTATCCCGGAAACCAAGTATTCGCAATTACATTTGCTGCTGATGGTGATTTGATTTTAGGTACTAACAGAGATCCTGATCCATTAATAATTGTTCATCCAAATAGAAGTTCCGAAGTATTGTATCCAGGAGTGATTCCAGCCAGTAAAGTTATTTTTATGTATTGGCCTCCTAATAGTACAAGTTTATACTTTACCAGGGAGTCAAAAAGTGTAGCAGATGGAACCGGCACTAAGTTAGTTTATTCTCAAACTATAATTAAAGTTGAGATGCAGAAAAACGGTGCACCATATTATGGACAATGATAATTTTGTAACCAATCATTTAAATAAGATTATAACTGATATTCTTTAAAGTTCTTTTTGCCCCGAGAGATCGGGGTTTTTTATTCATTAAAAAATATTCCGTTTAACTTTCATTAAAACTTGATTAAATTTAGAAAAGAAAAATCATTAATAAAATTTTACTGCCATGAAAATCTTTACAAAAATTCTTCTAATATTTTTTATCACTATTAGTCTATTTGCACAGTCAATTCCACCTAAACGAGAGTTTAGAGGTGCATGGATTGCAACAGTAGCTAATATTGATTGGCCAACTGGAACAAATCCAGCAAGCCAGCGACAGCAATTAATTAATTTGCTTGACGGATTAAAAGCGATAAACATTAATGCAGTTATGTTTCAGATCAGACCTGAATGTGATGCTTTTTATCAATCAAGCATAGAACCCTGGTCCTATTGGTTAACAGGGGCGCAAGGGGTCGCACCAAACCCTTTTTACGATCCGCTTGAATTTGCTATTACTGAAGCACATAAACGTGGAATGGAATTGCATGCCTGGTTTAATCCATATCGAGCAGAAAGATCTGTGGGTAATTATACGCTTTCTCCTAACCACGTTATTAATAAACATCCAGATTGGATACTTCAGGTTGGTACAGTAAAATTTTTAAATCCCGGATTACAGGCAGTAAGAGATTATGTTACTTCTGTGTTTATGGATGTTGCAAGAAGATATGATGTGGATGGAATTCATATTGATGACTACTTTTATGTTGAGGGAATTACAACACAGGATGCAGCTACATTTGCAAGTTATCCGAGGGGATTTACAGATTTGGGTAACTGGCGAAGGGACAATGTAAATATTTTAATTAAAGAAATAAATGATAGTCTAAAATCGGTTAAACCATGGATTAAATGGGGAGTAAGTCCGCGAGGTATTTGGAGAAATGGTGTTCCAGCCGGAATTATTGGCAATGATAATTACAGTACAATTTATTGTGATGCAATGGCATGGTTGCATGACAAATCTATTGACTATATAAATCCACAACTTTATTGGGCATTTGGTGGTAATCAGGATTATGGCAAGCTTATGCCTTGGTGGGCTGATTCTGCAGGTGCAAATGGTAGGCATATGTATGTAGGGCACGCTGATTATAGAATTAGTACTTCATTTACTGCCTCTGAATTACCTAATCAAATAAGATTAAATAGATCCGATAAAGATTGTCAGGGAAGTGTCCATTACAATACTTCCACAACATTGGCTAATCCTAAAGGTTTAATAGATTCACTTAAAAATGATTTGTACAGATATCCGGCTTTAGTTCCAATTATGAGTTGGAAAGATGTTATACCACCAAACCCGATTCAGAATTTAAGATTTGAAAGATTAGCTAATGGACAAGGTGGAATAACTTGGGATTTACCTGTTACCGCTAGCGATGGTGATTCAGCTTATCGTTTTGTTGTCTATAGATTTGATAATTCAAATATTTCTCCAAATGATCTGGAGGATTCCAAAAATATTTATAATGTTGAAGGATCAAGACAAAGCATTCCAGGAATTCCTGCATCCGGAAATGGTCCAACTTATTTTGTGGTTACTGCTTTAGACAGAAATAACAATGAAAGTGAAATGAGTCAGGTTTTAATTGTTAATCCACCATCAGTTCCTATTTTGGCCTCTCCTTTAAATGGAACACCTAATGCAAGAGATACGGTGATACTGAAATGGAATTATCCAAACCTTGCTTCTTCATTTCGGTTACAACTATCGACTGATTCAACATTCCAATCAGGGATTATTTTCGATCAGAGCAATTTATCTGATACCTTTAAAGTTATTACCGGTTTAACTGGACAGAAGAAATATTTTTGGAGAGCTAATTCCAGTAATGCTGGTGGTACAAGTCAGTTCTCAACCATATTTAATTTTAACACTGGATTCCCTGTAACACCTGTTTTAGTTTATCCGGTTGCTTCAGGAAGCATTCCTCTTGATACCACATTTTATTGGAGGAAATCTTTAGCTGCAGATTCTTATGATTTTGTATTAGCAAAGAGTGCTGATTTTGCTTCTAACTTAATTGTTGCCGACATTAAAGGTTTGACTGACACTAGTCTAAATATCTCAGGATTGCAAACTTATACTTTGCACTTCTGGAAAGTTAGAGCAAAAAATTCTTATGGTACAAGTAATTGGTCGGCTGTTGCAAGTTTTAGAACAACCAACGTAACCGGTGTTAATGATGAACTATTAACTCCAACTGCCTATAAACTTGAACAGAATTATCCTAATCCTTTTAATCCCACTACAAAAATTAAATTTAGTATTGCTGAGGCAGGATTGGTGAATATTAAGATTTATAATTTGTTGGGACAAGAAGTGGCAGAATTAATTAATCAATTTATGAATCCCGGCACTTATGATATCGAATTCAATTCTTCTTCTATTGCTGGTGGATTTTCAAGCGGAGTTTATTTGTACAGGATAAGAATTAATGATTTTACCGCTTCAAAGAAAATGATTTTGATGAAATAAATTCTCAAAATTTTTTAAACCCCTTCTCAAAAGGAAGGGGTTTTTATTTTTACTCAAATACAATTTTTAGAATAATTTTAAAAACATAAATCTTATAAAATGATTATGAAATATTTAAAGTTAGTTTCCTTGGCTGCAATTTTTATATTTATTATCAGATGTTCCTCAGTAAAAGAATTAACAACAGCTGATAGATTTGAAATTCAAACTGCACAACTAAAAGAAAATCTTGATTCATTTAAAAAACAATTTTCTCTGCCAAAATCCACAAAAGTTGAAAGCACTTCAATTGATACAATCAATAAAAAAATCACAATCGATTTCAGTAAAGATTTTGCCGTTATTCCATTACGTGAAGAAAATGTTAAAAATATTTATCAGGAGATTAAAAAAATATTATCGCCAGAATTTCAGGAATACGATATTGAGCTCCGTTCGATGGGATTTAAAATTGAAGAGCTTATCCCAAATTATTTTCGGGCAGATAAAAATAAAATTGATAAATCACGTATTCCTGAAACAGTTCCTAAAATAATTCCAATTGTGCAGAACGTTAGTAAAAACTTAAAACCATCAAAAGGATTATTCGGTAAAAATATTATTCTCTGGAACAGCCACGGATGGTATTACAATAATGATGAAAAAAGATGGATGTGGCAGCGTGCAAGATTATTTCAAACTGTTGAAGATGTTGGACCCACCGCCTTTACAATTCCATACTTAATCCCAATGCTGGAGAATGCGGGTGCAAATGTTTTTGTTCCAAGGGAAAGAGACATTCAAATAAATGAAGTCATCGTTGATAATGATGTTAACAGCAAAGAAAATTATATCGAAACATCTTTCTCAGAAAAAAATATCTGGAAGACATCAGCACAAAAAGGATTTGCATTACTCCGTCCCACAATAAAAGAAGGTGAAAATCCTTTTAAAAATGGAACTAGCAGATACACAACATCATTACTTAATCCTTTAGCCACAGTTCTGTGGGTGCCTGATATTCCGCAAGGCGGAGAGTATGCGGTTTATATTTCTTACGCTTCTTCAGATTCAAATGTAACAGATGCACATTACAAAGTTTTACATGCCGGCGGTGAAACCGAGTTTCTGGTTAATCAAACCATTGGCGGCAGTACTTGGATTTATCTTGGCACTTTCAATTTTGATAAGGGAAGAAAAAAAACTCAAGGTGTTTTACTTACTAACCAAAGTAAAGACAATGATAAAATTGTTTCCGCAGATGCAGTTAGGTTTGGAGGCGGAATGGGAATTGTTGAACGGGAAGGATCAACTAGCGGAAGACCTAAATTTACTGAAGGCGCACGTTATTGGCTTCAATTTGCCGGCATGCCTGATACGTTAATCTATAATTTAAATAATGGTAAAGATGATTATAAGGATGATTATCAATGCCGGGCTGAATACGGGAATTATTTATACGGCGCTCCATTCGGTCCAAATAAAAATCGAAATGAAAAAGGTTTAGGCATTCCCATCGATCTATCTTTAGCGTTTCATACCGATGCAGGTATTACTAGAAATGATACAGCTATCGGTACTTTAATGATATACACAATTACTGGTTTAGATACACAAAAAGTTTTCCCGAATGGAGTCTCGCGGCTTGCCAACAGGGATTTAGGTGATATTGTTCAGAGCCAAATTGTTGATGATATAAGAAAAGAATATGATTCAACCTGGACACGCAGACAATTGATGAACGCTAATTACAGTGAGTCCGCACGCCCAAACATTCCATCAATGCTGCTTGAACTTCTTTCGCATCAAAATTATTATGAGATGAAATTTGGATTGGATCCAAGATTTAGATTTGATGTATCACGCTCAATCTATAAGGGAATGTTAAAATTTCTATCTGTTCAATATGGATTTGATTATGTAGTGCAGCCACTTCCACCAATTAATTTTGCGGCACAACTAAGCCCTTCAGGCGAAGTTGAATTGAGCTGGGAAGCACAAATTGATCCACTTGAACCAACAGCGAACGCAGAAAAATTTATGCTTTATACCCGAATAGACAATGGCGGATTTGATAACGGACGGATAGTTCAATCAAATAAGATTAAAATAAATGATATAAAACCTGGAATTATATATAGCTATAAAGTAACAGCAATTAATAATGGTGGAGAAAGTTTCCCATCAGAAATACTTTCTGTATGCTGGGTCAAAAACGCAAGCACACCAATTTTGATTGTTAATGGATTTGATCGAATCTCTGCACCGGCAACTTTTAATTCACCAACATTTTCAGGGTTTATAAATTTTGAGGACGAAGGCGTGCCTGATAATTATGATTTAGGTTTTGTAGGGTCTCAGTTTAATTTTAATCCGGATTCTAAATGGGAGACAGATGATAATCCCGGACACGGTGCAAGTCATTCTAATTACGAGGGGAAAATAATTGCGGGTAATACTTTTGATTTTCCATTTGTTCATGGAAAAGCAATTAAAGAAAATGGATACTCTTTCTGCTCGGTTAGCAATCAGTCAGTTATAAATGGCGATGTAGATTTAAGTAAATATAAAATTGTTGATTTTATTTTTGGAGAAGAAAAGAAAACGGCATCACCAAAATACAAAGACAAAATTGAGTTTGAGGTTTTTCCTGTTGCTTTGCGGGAAAAATTAAGTAATTACCTTAATGGTGGTGGAAAAATATTTATAAGCGGCTCATACTTAGGAACGGATTTATATTCTGATAAAGATAGCAGCGGTATTCATTTTGCAAATGATGTTCTAAAATTCAAATTAAAAACCGGTCATGCTGTTAAAACTGGAAATGTATATTCTGTAAATGAAAAGTTTCTACCTAAAATGAACAGTTTCAGTTTTAATACAGCGTTTAATGACTCCATCTACAAAGTTGAAGCACCTGATGAATTAGGTCCGGTTAAGGGAAGTGAAGTTATATTGCGTTACTCAGAAAATAATTTTAGTTCTGCTGTTGGTTTTAAAGGAAATTATGGTGTAGTCAGTTTTGGTTTTCCGTTTGAAACTATACTTGGGGAGAAACAAAGAACACTGGTTATGAAATCTGTTTTGAATTTTTTAGAAGTGAAATGATGTACTGCCTGTCATTTCG
>DAIRCT010000028.1:36542-37943 GCA_036796535.1 Ignavibacteriaceae bacterium | reverse complement strand
AGTGCTGCCATTTTACGGATATTAGCTTCACCATACATCATTAAAAGATAATCTCGTTTAGCTTTGCCAATTCCGTGTTCTGCTGAGATTGTTCCTCCAAGTCTTACTGCTTCCTCACAAATTTTCCCGTAAAGTTTTTTACCTTCATTAAACTCAGTTTCTGTTTTTGGTAAAAGATTAAGATGAATATGCGAGTTTCCGAAATGACCATAAGAAACAAAATCTATATTGCTCTGCTTTGCCCAATTTTGCAGTGTAAAATAAAACCCACGAAAAACTTTATCGGGAACAGCAACGTCAGTCCCGAGTTTTCTAAAGTTATTTCTTGCAACGTACTCGTTAACCTTCCAGGAAATTGCGTGGCGAAAATCTTTTATCTTTTCTTTATCAGCATCACTAAAAGCAAACCACGCAGTTTCTTCGTTTACTTTGTGATTTTGCATCAATGTATTCCAGGATTCAAGAATAGTATCAAAAGTATCAGCAGTGGATTCCTGCTCAAACCAAATTGCTGCTTGCGCATTTTCTGGAATAGCAGAAAAATCTTTAGCTAAAAACCTTAATGCACGTTCATCAAAAAACTCGAGCGCCATTGCATTGATGTAATCGTTTATATTATTCTTTTTGTTTTGATAAGAAGTTTCCCGTGCTTCTTCAAGAAAATTTAGTGCAGTTGTTTCATCTTCAAAAAACAAAACGCAGGAAATTGTATTTTCAGGTTGGGGAAGAAGTTTAAGTGTAATCTCTGTAATGATTCCAAGTGTACCTTCGGACCCAATAAACAAATCAATCGCATCCATATCTTTTCTTACAAAATAACCGGAGGCATTTTTTACAGCAGGAAAATTATAATCCGGAATTTGCAGAGAAATATTTTTACCGGATTGAGTTGTAAGTATTAAATTGTATCCAAGAGCTTTCTGTTTCCCTCGTTCGAGATCAATCAGTTCACCATCAGGAAGAACGATTTGTAAACCAATAACATAATCACGAGTTGGTCCGTACTTAAAAGTCTTTGCACCGGAAGCATTTGTTGCAACTGTTCCTCCGATGTAACAATTAGTTTCTGTTGGATCTGGAGGATAAAAAAGATTTTGGTGCTTTAGTTCTTTTTGAATATCTGAAAGTAAAACAGCGGGCTCAACAGAAGCATACAACTCTTTTGAATTGATTTCTAAAATCTTGTTCAGCTTATCTGTGGCAATAACAATTCCATTTTGAGGAATGCAGGCCCCGGTTAAACCTGTTCTGTTTCCTGCAACGGTAACTTTAGTCTTGTTTTTATTGGCTTCCTTTATAATCGAAACAATTTCATTTACATTTTCAGGAAAATAAACTGCATCGCACTTTCCTTTAAAGTTGGAAGCATCAACTAAAAAATTTTCAAATTCATCGGGATTG
>DAIRCT010000028.1:11904-36442 GCA_036796535.1 Ignavibacteriaceae bacterium | reverse complement strand
ATCATTTAACTCTGGATTTTTCTAAGCATTAATAAATAATTTTTTTGTGTTTCTAAATCAGGGAGCTCTGCATCTCGCTTAATTTTATTTTCAATATCAATTAAATTTAGCAAGTCATCAATAGCATCAAACATATTTATATTTGGATAAACTGTATCACGAAGATAGTGAATTAGTTTTAATGTTTTGAATGCATCAAACCAGTAATGTTTTTGTTTTCCTACTTCAATTGGATTGTTATTCTTTAACAAAACTTTATTTATAAAATTTTCAAAATCCTGTTGAGAAAGAAAATCTGATAATGCAGGATGAATATTTTTAGAAATCTTTAACAAGGCGGATTGATCTGAAATTAAGATATCATTGAAAACTTCTAACCAGGTTTTTAGAATTACAAAACTTTTAGGATTATAAAGCAAATATTCATCACGAGAGTTGGATAAATATCTATCAACGGTTTTGCCAGTACCAAATGGTACCCGCCATGAGCCGCGTTTAGATGGATGAATTGAAGTTGATTTGATTTCACCGATTGGAAAAATCTTTGCAAGCTTTTCGAGAAAATAAAAATCCTCTGCCGCCTTGTATTTATTCATTCCTCCTGCTTTTATATAAGCTTCCGGCGTGCAGATCATTGTTGAGCCAATTGTGTGAAATGCATATTCAGATTTTGCAAAACTTAAACCTAAAACGTAATATCGTAAAAATATTTCGTAACAGATTATTGCTTTGGTTTCTTCATCATCGCTGGAAATATCGTGTGCAAAGTTTACAACTGCTGCCTCTAAATTTCTATTGTTAAACTCTTTTGAAATTTCCGTGAGATAATTTGAATCAACAATACAATCTGCATCGGTGCAAATCATAATTCTTTTTTGTAAAGATGTATAATCAAATTTTGTTAGAGCAAGGTCCATCCCGATTTTCCGAGCCAGCCCAACACCCGCATTCTTATCATCCATTTCTTTTCCCTGCTGGCAGGCGTCAATGAAAGATAAGTTAAGTTTTGTTTCAAGATTTCTTAAATACTTAAGAGTTTTAAAGTTATCTTCTTTAACTTCTTCACTTGATGAAACGGCATTGTTTACAACTATAAGCACAAGTGTATTTGATAATTCGGTTTGATCATTTTGCTCGAGAGATTTTATTAATGCGGGAAGGTTTTGGGATTCGGCAATTGATGGAACAACAATAATTTTTTGAAAATATTTTTTATGGTCGTTTTCAATTAACCAGGTATTGGATGCTCGTTTATCTAAGTATACGGAAATTTTATCTGGAATTAACATAGGTTTTGTTTTTTAACTTGGAGACTTTGTGTCTTTGTGGCGAAATATTTTCTTGCCACTAAGACTCTAAGACACAATGGTTCACAAAGACTTATTATATAAATTCAATTCAATCAATTCTTTAGCTCTATTAAAATCCGAACCA
The DNA here is from genome assembly GCA_036796535.1 of Ignavibacteriaceae bacterium. Taxonomy (GTDB): domain Bacteria; phylum Bacteroidota; class Ignavibacteria; order Ignavibacteriales; family Ignavibacteriaceae; genus IGN3. The sequence goes on along the minus strand of DAIRCT010000028.1, from coordinate 35,008 downwards.
TCAATCCAATTAATTGCAACACCTTCGCGTTCCATCTTTCTAAACCATGTCATTTGTCTTTTTGCAAAAGAATGAATTGCAGAATTTAATTTTTGAAACATATCATTTTTATTTAATTCACCTTTAAGATATTGCGCGATAAATTTATACTCTAATCCAAAAAAAATCATCTTCTCATAGCTTACTCCGGAATCCATTAGGGATTTCACTTCCTCAATCATTCCTTCTTCATCTAATCGTTTCTTTAATCTTGCAGTTATTCTTTTTTTAATTTCATCACGACTTAGATTAATTCCGATCACAAATGCTTTTAATTGCAAAGTGTTGTAACCGGAGTTGTCATTTCGAAGGAACGAGGAGACTAACAAATCTTTATTCTTACTTGCAACAGAATTCTCACCAGATGAATTTAGTTCAAAATGACTTGAAGAAATTTCTTGTTGTGATTTGCTTATAGCAATAGCCCTAATAATTCTTTCGCGATCAGTTAAGTCAGTAGTGTTGTGGAGTTTGGGATTTATTTCTTTAAGAATATTTCTAAGTTCATCATCAGAATATGAATACAAGTTTTGTTTATGAGTTTCAAAATCAGCTTTGCTTAGATTATAATTAAGAAGAATAGAACTTAAGTACATTCCGGTTCCGCCAACAAGAAAGGGAAGTTTATTTCTACTTTTAATATCTGCAAAAGCTTTATAAAACAGTTGTTGATATTTATAAACGTCAAACTCTTCCTTAGGGTCGATAACATCAATTAAGTGATATGGAATTTGTTTGTCACCGATTGAGTATTCACTTAAATCCTTTCCGGTTCCGATATTCATTCCCCGATAAACCTGTCGGGAATCAGCAGAAATGATTTCTCCATTAAAATGATTAGCTAATTGTACGGCGAGTTTTGTTTTACCTGTTGCTGTAGGTCCGAGGATCGTAATGAGATCAAATTCCATTTTCTTAACTACTGAGAATTTAAATGGAGAGAAATAGAATAGCTTATTCCCATACTTGATGGCTCAATAATTAATTCTGATTGCATTGCTTCAATTATAAACTTAGCGATTGCCAATCCTAATCCTGAATATTCTTTATTTTCATCAATAGAAAAATTTTCCATGATGTCATCAATTGTCATATTTCCGATGCCTTTGCTTTCATCTCTGATTTTTAAAATAATTTTCCCATCTTCGGCGTAACTACTGAAGTAAAGATTTCCTCCATCCGGCATCATATCGCAGGCAAATTTAGTTATGTAATAACAGGCAACATAAAATTTTCTTTCATCAATTTTAACAATTGCATCTTTAGAAAATTTCTTAAACAGCTTTACATTTCTTGATTCAACATAATCGGAAAGCAGCATTAATATTTGATTCATAGCATCATTAAAGCTGGTTTCTTCAAAATTATATTCAGTACTTTGATTGGAATAATCAATGGACGATTGTATTAAATCGATTATTGATGTGCTCTGAGTGGATATCAAAGCAATAACTTTTTTAACTTCATCGGGCAGATTATATCTTGATAAAATAGCCGCATAACTTTTGATATTCATTAAGGGAGCTTTTACATCCTGCAGAAGAAAATTTGCAATAAAATTTAAATCGGAATTTTGATTCTTTTCTTTGAATGGTTCAACAAAATTTAAGCTTTTTTCAAAAACAACCGAGCAGTACTTTGCAGCATCTTCAATTGATTTTTCTTCATCTTTAGTAAAATCAGTTTGGTGAGAACCGATCTGTACAATCCCTAACAAGTTATTTTTTGTATCAAGAAGCGGAATAAAGATAATCGTTCGGCCATCAAAATCATTTGGCACATCGATCTCAGGATTAAAATATGAATCATTAGCGACTGAAACTGCAAATCGAATTTTTTTCTCACGCGCCACAATTCCCGTTATGCTGTCTTGTAATGATTTTTTAGTTTTATAAAATGATTCCGTTGTCTGGTAATAATCCTCTAACTTTTCTTCATTAGGATCATAAATATAAAATGCTCCATTTTCCGAATCAGTTTGTTTAAGCAAAAAGTGAAGAATATCTTTTACAGTTTTTTTAAAATCAGAGGATGGTTGTAATAAACTTTCATATTTGCTGAAGTTAGTATTCTGAATTGCACTTCCAACTAGTTCATCAGAATAAGTTTCAGTATTCTCTAAAATTTCTATTCTATTATTTTCTTCTAAGAAATCTAAATTTTCGTCGTTCATCTTTTCATTAGTGTCAACATTATCAATCATTTTTTCAGACTCATATTCATTAGCATTAGTTTGATCATTATAAGTTTCAAATTCTTCAGTAGACTGATTTACCGTAGTTAAATCAACATAATTCTCATTATTAATTTCAACTGGAATCTCATCAACGTGATTATCTTTATGTTCAACATCGTTGTCAAACTGTAATTGCCCGGTAAGATTTTGAGGTTCTTCAGTATTTAATTTTATATCATCAGTTTTTATAATTATTTCCGGTTGTTCAGAATCAGAAATTTCAGAATCAGTTATACTTAAAACAGCATCAGTTGAAGTATTTGCTGTTTGCTCCGTGTGCTGAATGATATTTTTAAATAACTCACCATCAAGTTTATAAACAAGACAATCAGAATTTGCCATAGCAGTTGATTTTCTTAACGATCCTTCCAGGATTTCAATATCACCGAAAAAATCATTTGTGGTTTTGGTCAATATCTGTTTAGGGAATGAGGTTTTAAGCTTAACTTCACCTTTAATAATAAGGTAAACACAAACAGAAGCTTCGCCGGGTTTAAAGATCAGGTTACCTTCTTTAATCTCTTCAAAATTTTTTGCACTAAATTGAAAGTTTAACGATAATAATTCTTTATCGTTAAATAAAATATTGGATTTTAAAACATCAATTGTATGTGCTGAACTCATAAATTTCTCTAATTAGTTAAAAGTCTGGCTTAAAATTAAAATTATTTTGATTATAAGCGAAAAAAGGGACAGAAAAAAATCATATCAATTTATCTATCTAAAAATTATTTGGTATTTTTAGGCACTTAAAGAATCCAGTTTTTATATAAAGCATCATACGAATGGAAGAATCAGAATTAGTAGAACTTGCAAAAGCCGGAGATAGAAAAGCACTTGCTCAATTAGTGAAAGATAATGAGCAGACTGTTTATAATTTTTCTTTTAAAATTTGCAGGGATAGAGATAAAGCTGAACATATTATGCAGGAAACTTTTTATAGTATGATAAAAAGTCTGCATCAGTTTGATGGAAACTCTAAACTTTCAACCTGGTTATACAGAATAGTTTCTAATCATTGCTTAATGCTTGCAAGGAAAGAGAAGAACAGAACTTTTGTTTCCATTGATAACGATGATGAACTTTATGAAGATAGATATACCGCAGATTGGTCACGTATTCCTAATCAAAATATTGAAAACGCTGAATTGAAAAAAATATTAGATGAATCTATTGATAAACTAAGTCCTGAATACAGATTAGTTTTTATGTTAAGAGATGTTGAAGGATTATCGACAGAAGATACGGCTAAATTAACAGAACTATCAGTACCAGCTGTAAAATCGAGATTGCATAGAGCCCGAGCATTTTTAAGAAAAGAATTAAACGAAGCATTTGCCCGATGAGTGAAGAAAATCCAAATTGTAAAGATGTTATGAAACACATCTGTGAGAGTTTAGGTGAAGACCTGAATTCAGAGAAGTGCGTAGCAATTAAACAACATCTGGATAATTGTGACTCCTGTAAAAATTATTTTAAAACAGTTGAACTTACAATTGATTTATATAAAAAATATAACGAAGAAATTCCCAAAGATGCCCACACGCGCTTAATGAATTTTTTAGATTTGAATGATTGTGATAAATAAATAATACTCAATAAAAAATAGCCAAACCAAAATCCTATAAAAATAAAAATAATAATTTTAAGATAATAGATTATTATCCTAAAATATTAAAGTTTACCTGCCCATCTTAAATAAAAAATAAAATTTCAAATTCTTTATCTCTTATAGCTATAAATTTAATTTGTAATCTCACCATTAATCTTGCATTTTTACTATTAGATTTTCTGGGAATTATTTTTATCCTAAAGTTGTTTTGATTTTACAGGATACTAATAATATATTTTAGCAGTTAAAAATATAACTTGCAATCAAATCGTAATTTATTGGAGAAAGTATAGAATAATTTGGTACCCCTTTCTAACAGACATTTTCAAATCATTAAAAATTTTACATGCCGGAGGCATATATGAGAATATTGTTAAAACAATTTCTTGTGTTCACTTTTTTCGTTACTTCTTTCAGTAATATTTTTGCCCAAACAGGAAAAGTCTCCGGAAGAGTAACGGATGGTAACACAGGAGAACCCCTGCCATTTGTGAATATAATTGTTGAAGGTACAACTCAAGGAGCAGCATCTGATATAGATGGTTATTATTCAATTATAGGATTAAGACCAGGCACCTATGACATCAGGGCTTCTGCTATAGGATTTAATGCACAAACAGTGCAAGGAGTTCGTGTATCTATTGATCTAACCACAAATGTTGATTTTCAATTGAAAGAAACCAGTGTAGAACTTAAAGGAGAAGTTGTTGTTGTTGCCACCAAACCTTTAGTTACTAAAGATCGTACTTCTTCAACTGCTATTGTTGGGTCGGAAGATATTTCTGTTTTACCTGTAACTGAATTTCAGGAAGTTCTGCAATTGCAAGCAGGAGTTGTCGGTGGAAATGTTAGAGGTGGCAGAAGCGGAGAAGTTGTTTATGCCATTGATGGTGTTCCGGTAACTGACGTCTATGACGGTTCCACAGTAGTTGATGTTTCTACTAATTCAATTCAGGAATTGCAATTTGTTAGTGGTGCTTTTAATGCTGAGTATGGCAAGGCACTTTCTGGTTACGTTAATATAGCAACAAAAGACGGAGATAATGCTTTTAAGGGAAGTTTTAGTACCTATTTAGGAACCCATTATTCTACCCATACAGATATTTTTATGAGAATTAATCAGCCAGATATGTGGGATATAAGAAATACTGAAGGCAGTTTTAGCGGACCAATTCTTAAGGATAAATTATTCTTTTTTCTTAATACACGTTATATCTATTTTGGTGGTTGGGAGTATGGAAAAAGAGTTTTTAAGCCATGGGATATTACAATAAACCAAGGCCCAACTTATCCAGTTGCAGAAAGATATCTTATTGATTCTACAGGCGATGGTAAAATAGTTCCAATGAACTGGAATGAAAAAATATTTTTTCAGGGAAAACTTAGCTGGAAACCATTTACTGATATCAAAATTAATTACAATTACATTTTAGATGATGTAAACTATCAGGATTACGACCAGTTTTACACTTATAATCCCGATGGAAATTTTCACAAATTCCGAAAAGGCATTTCAAACATTTTAGGTCTTACTCACACGCTTGGTTCAAATGCTTTTTATGATTTGAACTTATCATATTTCTTTAAATCCTTCGATCAATATGTTTATAAGGATCCCAATGATCCAAGATATACCAATACCTTACTTCTTAATCAGCAACCTAAGGAAGTTCCTACATTTTCAACAGGTGGAAATCCTAATACGATGTTCAGAAGAACAACCGGATCTTATGGAGCTAAATGGGATATGACCTGGCTTGTTAATCAGGTAAATCAGGTAAAGTTTGGATTTGACTTAAACTGGTATGAACTCTCATATAATAATATTACACTTATTCAACCCGATACACTTCAAGATCCTCAGGTTACACGAAACCCATATGCGCGTATGCGAGTGCCTAACCCGAATGATCCTAATGATAATTTATTCATAGACATTTATTCAAAAAAACCAAAACAATTTTCATTTTATTTGCAGGATAAAATTGAATTAAAAGAACTGATAGTAAACCTTGGTGTACGTTTTGATTATTTTGTTCCCAATGGAGAGATTTTAACTGATCCGACAGATCCCGATATTTACAGACCGAGGAGATTAGAGAATGTTTATGTCGGAGACACTAATTTGGATGGTAAACTGGGACCAGGTGATCAGGAAAAAACAATTGATCAGAGAAGAACCGGCCGTGTTATGCCGGATGGTTCAATTCAACCTTGGTATAAGGATGCCACTAATAAATATAAAATAAGTCCTCGACTCGGAGTTGCATTTCCAATTACAGACAGAGGAGTAATTCATTTCTCTTACGGACATTTTTTCCAGATACCAAATTTTGATTATTTATATCAAAACCCTGGTTATAAATTTGGGCAGGGCACAGGAAATCTTGGTATAGCCGGAAATCCTGATCTTAAACCTGAAATGACAATAAGTGGTGAAGTTGGTCTGCAGCAAGCGTTAACTGATGATATTTCATTTGATATAACCGGATATTTCAGAGACATCAGAGATCTTACCGGCACCACGGCAAATGAAATTACTTTGTTCGGTGGATCGTCAACCTACAGTCAATTAGTTAATAGCGATTTCGGATTTGTAAAAGGAATTATATTCTCATTAACAAAAAGAATGAGCTCAAATTGGGCTGCTACTTTAGATTATACTTTGCAGTCAGCAAAAGGTAAAGCGTCAGATCCCGCTGCCACAAGAAATGCGCTTGTTAATGGCGAAAGACCAGAGGTACAACTAATCCCTCTTGATTGGGATCAGACACACACAATAAATGCTACATTTACTTATGCATCGGACGCTGATTGGGGTTTCAGTTTAATTGGTCAATATGGTAGTGGTTTCCCTTACTCGCCTTCACAATCACTTAATCTTTCCCAAATATTAACCAATGCCGGTTTGAAACCTTCTTTCTTTAATATAGACTTGCGGCTTTATAAGGATTTAATGATAGGAAGTAACAGACTAAGCTTCTTTTTAAGAGTATATAATTTGTTGGATACAAAAAATCAGTTAAATGTTTATAATGATAGTGGAACAGCAGATTTTACCTTAGCTGAATATTTGGCTCTTAATAATGGAAATCCGACAAGATTAGTAAATTCAGTACAGCAATACTATGCTAATCCATCATTTTATTCTGAACCCAGAAGAATTGAAATCGGAGCAACGTTTTTTCTACAATAATTAATAATTTTATTAAATGGATAAATTATGAAAGTTTTTAGATTATCAATTTTGTTACTTACAATCTTCGCTCTTTCGATGATTGATTTTACTCTGGCTCAGGGTACCCGGGTTACAGACAGAGGCACCTATCTTGCCCGAAAAATTGGAATTCACAGAGGAAATCAGGTAAGAACAATTTTCAACAATTATGGAGTTATCGCTCAACCGGGTAATCAAGGACCCCGCGGTGCATGGAAATTTGACGCAAACGGATATGTTGGCGATGTTTCTCCATTGGTTGGTGTTAAACTGCCAGTTAAAGATTATAATAATGATGGTATAAAAGATACTGTCGTTGAAGTTGTTATTACTCCGGTTGACCGTCCGGGTGGTGGGAATTCAAACGGATTAGGAAATTCATTTGGAGGTTTTGATCCGATCCCTGGATTTGCTAGTCCAACTCTTAATAAACCAGGCGAGGGCGTTGCAATGAGCCATCTTCCGGAAACCTGGCCAAATCGCTGGCCCGATCAACCAAATTGGATTTATTCTGGAAGTATGGATGCTTCCTATCTGCCTCAGGTAGATTGGAATGGCTATTTCGGCAGGGGACAATTTAATGCTGATCAGGAAAGTTATTATTGGATGGATGATAATGAAGATGCCAAATTGTATAAACTTTATGGATTTCAACCGGATTCAACAGACCCTAACCGATATGGGCAAGCACTCCAAGTAAATGTACGTGGTTTGCAATGGTCAAACTTTTTAGCTCAAAACGTAGTCTTCTGGTTGTATAATATTACAAATGATGGAACAACTCCTTATGACCAGGCAGTTTTTGGTACTTTGGTAGGTACATATGTTGGTGCGGCTGGTGATGAATATAACGATGACGCTTCTTTTTTTGATGTTAGACAATCAATTACTTATACCTGGGATATTGAACCTGGACGCGGATATGAATATATCCGTCCATCTGCTAATCCGCAGTGGCAGCCAAATCCATTTGCTGTTGGATATATCGCTTATGCATTTCTTGAATCCCCGGGTAACGCTTATGATGGTGTTGATAATGATGGTGATGATTCTAAGCATGGTGGAACTGCTCCGTTTTTTGCCGCTATAGATTTCCAGGCAAAAACAGTTAAGCCGGGTGATAAATTAGTTTTGATTGATAAAAACAATTTCAAAAGAACAGTTGTTACAATGCCAAACGATACCATAACTGTTTATTCAATGGGAGTGCCATTTTTCCTGAGACCAAATCAAACAACTCTTATTGAAGGTAATCTTGATCCTATAACTGGTCTTGTAAACAAAAATGCCTATGATGGCATTGATAACAATCTTAATGGTATTATTGATGAAAACTACACTTTACATTACAGGCAATATAAAAAATCACCACAAAATGTAGTTTTGATTGATACTCTTAATCCTATTCAATATAAAAATTATTTTACCGGGCAAGGTGTTAATGACAAAATGATTGATGAAGCGCGTAACGATGGCATTGATAATAATAATAACTGGAGTGTAATTACTGATGATGTTGGATTGGATGGAAAAGCGGGTACAGGAGATTTTGGTGAAGGGGATGGCAAACCTACCTCAGCCTGGCAAAAGCCCGGAGTTGTTCCTGGAATTACAGATACTACAGTAAATAATTATGGACTTGTTGATACAAGATCACCAGGAGAACCTAATATTGATAAAACAGACATAGAAGAATCTGATCAAATAGGTCTAACAAGTTTTCAGTATTTTGTACCTGCTGGTGCTATTACTATGGCAGATCAAAGAGATATGTGGAAAAGAATGAATCCTGGTTATTTTGATGTGCCAAAATCGGTTGTTAATAACACAGCTACACAAGGCGAAGATGGAGATTTTATTTTTGCCTCGGGATATTTTCCCTTATTACCAGGAGGAACAGAAAGATTTTCTTTAGCACTTGCTTTTGGCGATAATCTTCCCGGTGTTATTAAAACTAAACAGATTGCTCAGGTTATATATAATGCAAATTATAACTTCCCACGACCACCGGAAAAACCAACTCTCACTGTTGTCCCCGGGGATGGGCAGGTAACTTTATATTGGAATAGAGTAGCCGAAACAACAATTGATAAAACTACTCGCGAAGTTGAATTTGAAGGTTATAAATTATACAGAGGAACTGACCCTGATTTGACAGATGCTTTAGAAATTTCTGATGGAACAGGGGCAAAAGTTTTTTATAAGCCAATTTTCCAATGTGATTTAAGAGACGGTATAACCGGATATTTTAATTCCTCTCCAACATTATATGCTTTAACAAATGGTGCTCCTTATTATCTTGGTGATGATTCTGGTATTCAGAATTTTTACGTTGATAAAGGATTGACAAACGGCAGAACTTATTATTATGCATTGGTTGCTTATACAAGAGGTAGATCCAATCTTGATATTTTCCCAACGGAAAACACACGTTTCATATCTAAAGATGCATCAGGTAATGTTTCAACTGATATTAACACTGCTGCTGTTATTCCAAATGCGCCGGTATTAGGTTATGTACCACCTAAATCTGGTGTTCAATTAGCAAGAACAAGTGGTATCTCTACGAAGATACCGTATTATGAAATTGTTGATCCAACTAGAGTAACTGATTCAACATATACTGTTACATTTAATGATACTCTGAAAAATGGAGTAAAGTTTGCTTATTCTTATAACATACAAAATGCTGGCTCAGGAAAATATTTACTGAAAAATTCAAAATTATTGCCGGATAATGGAGTTGTTGTTGATGGTTATCGCTTGTCATTTGACACTACTTATCAGGCATATAATTCTATTGCTTTGGATACTTCTTCAAGCGGCTGGAATAAGAGGTCAAAGTTAAATTTAACACCGATTGCTTCTGTAGTTAATAATTCAATAGCTAAATTGTTTGGAAAGCGCCTGCCTAATACATATAAATTTGTATTCAGTGATTCATACACGGACACATCAAATAATTTGATAGCAGCCACTGGTCCGCTGTATGCATTCGCAAAAAAAGTAACTAATTTCAAAATTTATAATGTTACAAATCCTGCTAAGCCATATAGAATCCAATATGGATTTACTGAATCTACACAAAAGCGCAGAGATACACTTTCAACTCTTGATCAGGTATTTTTATCAGATTCCACAGGATCATCACTTTCCTGGGTCGTTTTATTTACAGGGTCAGATACATCTAATGTGCCTAAAGGAGGAGATACGCTAACAATATCATTCTATAAACCATTTACTTCGGCTGATAAATTTAGTTTTACTACCAGTATGCCTTCGGTTGATGAAAATATTGTAAAAGCTGATCTTAACAGAATAAAAGTTGTCCCTAATCCTTATGTGGTTACAAGTATTTATGAACAACCATTGCCTCCTAATGTCAGAGGAAGGGGTGAACGAGTGGTTTACTTTACACATCTGCCACCAAATTGTACTATACGTATCTTCACCTCGGCAGGAGATGAAGTTCAAACCTTAGTACAGAATGGAAATATAAATGATGGAACAGTGACTTGGGACTTACGTTCAAAAGAAGGGTTAGACATTGCTTATGGTGTTTATTTCTATGTAGTTGAGATCCCCGGGTCCAGTGAAACGAAAATCGGCAAATTAGCTGTTATTAAGTAAAGTAGATGAGATTGAAATGGAGATTAATATGAAAAAAATATTTATAGTTTTATTTCTACTGCTTTTGATAGAGCCGCCAGTTTCTGTTTTTGCACAATCAAAAGTTGGTACTGCAGCGGCAAATTTTTTAACAATTCCTGTCGGTCCACGCGCAGCAGGAATGGGCGGCGCATTTGTTGCCGAAGCTAATGATGTTTATAGCGCATATTGGAATCCGGGCGGATTATCCAGAATAGGAAAGACAGAGTTTTCTGCATCATTTTCTACCTGGATAGCTTCCACAAAACATAATTGGTTTGGATTAAATTATGCCTTAAGTGAAGATGATGCTGTTGCTTTAAGCATTAACCAGCTTGATTATGGCGAAGAAGAAATAACTACTGAATACAATCCCGAAGGCACAGGACAAAGATGGTCAGCTTCGGATATAGCGCTTTCATTATCATACTCAAGAAATTTAACTGATCGCTTCTCAATTGGTGGTACAGTTAAGTATATCAATCAAAAGATATGGAATGAATCCGCTTCAGCATTTGCACTGGATGTTGGGTTGCTTTTCCATACTGAACTTGAGGGATTAAGAATAGGAATGAATATTTCAAACTTCGGAACTGAAATGAAACTATCCGGAGATGACCTTTTAAGGCCTCTGGATGTAGACCCCGCAAATGCTGGTAATAATGCTAACATAGCCGCTGATTTGGGTACATCATCATGGACACTACCACTTATTTTTGCTGTAGGTGTTGGATATGATTTTATTAATTTTGATTCATGGAAATTTACTTTAGAAACTGATGCAATGATTCCAAGTAATAAATCAAGCTATCTTAACCTTGGCGGAGAATTTTCCTGGAGTGATATTTTTTATTTAAGAGGTGGGTATAATTCATTATTTCTTGAAGGAAGACAAGGAGGGCTTTCAGGCGGTGTAGGACTGCATTATGATTTTGGCGGCTTCTTTGCTAAAGTAGATTACAGCTATACTGATTTTGGGATATTTAATGGTATACAGAGGGTTGCTTTTACTATTGGCTTATAATTAAAAATTAAATTAAAAGATTTTCTTTTAATGTTTATAAACCATGTAAAAATAAATTTTTAAAACCATTGAAAATAGTTTATAATTAAACTAAGTTAATATCAATTAAAATGTATGTTCTTAATTGTTCATAAAGTTAACTTTTAAATGTTATTTATACATTAATTAATTAAGGAGTGCGATATGAAAAAAATCTTTACGCTAATGGCTTTTTTGACATTAGTATCTTTCAGTACTGTTTTTTCCCAGGCTTGGGTTAATCAGGGGGGGTTTCCAAATGAAACCTTTGCCGGCAACAATCCCGGTGGACATGCTGTGGCTGTTGACCCTGATGGCAAAATTTGGTTGGGTAATTATTACAATGTTACCGGGGACACTATCTTTAACGGAACAAAGTGGGTTGCAACAAGAGCTATACATGTTTATAACCCTGATGGCTCCGAAGTTTCGTTCTCACCAATTCTTACGTTAACTGGTAATGGAATTGCAGATTCTTTAATTGGTTATACAAACCGAGGAATGAGAGTGAACAAAGATGGAAATATTCTTGTTTCTAACGGTAATCGTTTGCATCTGCTCGATTATAAAACTGGACAGGTAATTGCCAGAGTAATTCCCGATCCTGTAAATTCCTTAACTGCCGCTGCAGTTGATACGGCAGGTAATGTTTATATTGCAACCGTTGCACCAGGTCATCCAATACAAATATTTTCTTCTGATTTAAGTATATCCTTAGGTCAGGTTACTGATAAATCTATTGGTTATTCTAGATCTTTTGAAGTATCAGCAGATGGAAATAAAGTATATTGGGCTGGTTATACTAACCACAAAGTTTATGTTTACAGCAGACCGGATGAATATTCTCCCTACGCATTAACCGATTCAGTACTTAGAGGATTTGATTGCGAATCATTTACCTGGTCTCCCGATAGAAGTTTATTATGGGCTTCAGCAGGATCATACAACGATAAACCAAATCAGGATGTATTGGGCGGACTTGTAACCAGCTATACTCCTGGAACATGGTATGCATGGAATCCTGAGACAAATCAAATTGTAGATAGTATTAATACTACCTGGCCAAAACCGGTTCCAGACGCCAATTACAGACCGAGAGCTCTGGGCTTTAGTCCAGATTATCAAAATGCTTACGCAGCATATTTTGGCGGTACTATGCCAACATTTGTTAAGTTTACTAAAACAACATTAACTTCAATTCCTGTTACCTTTAGAGTTAATATGGCAGTGCAGGTTAAAAAGGGTGCATTCCATATTGGAACTGATAATGTTGTTGTTCGTGGTTCATTTCAAGCTGCTGCCGGAGATCCGGGTGGTGACTGGCAAGGTTCATATTTCACAATGACAAAAGGAGCCAATGACACAATTTATTCTGTCACTGCTACTTTCCCCGGTTCTGAATATGGAAAATCTTTCGAATACAAATTTGTAATTAATTCTGATGGATGGGAAAGTGCGCCAAACAGACCTTTCACATTAAATTCAGCTAATATAACTTTACCAGTTGTATTCTTTAATAATGAAAAAGTTTATATACCAGCTGTTAAAAATACTGTGTTATTCCAGGCAGATATGAGCAGTTATCTTGGAACAGGACCTGGAAAGTTTGATCCCTCAAAAGACTCATTGGTAGTTATGGGATTAAGCAATTGGGGCGGCTATGCTGTTACATCTGTTGAAGGTAACAGAACTTTAGCTCCATCTATTAGTGATCCTACAATCTATCAAGCATTATTAACTTTCCGTGGACCGGTTGGTGATTCAACAGCATGGAAATTTAAAGCTTATCCTGATGATCATTTTGGAAACGGTGGCGGTTATGAATTAGGTGATAATAGATTCTATCATTTTATTGCTGATTCAGTAAATCCAAATGTTCTTAATCCAGTTGTTCCACAGCTTATAATTTTTGCCGGGTATTTGGCTAACTCAGTTAATGTACTTTTCCAGGTTGATATGAGTAATGCAGTTGATTATCACAGCAAAGCAACAATTGATCCTGCAGCCATTACTTTCGTTGGATTAAAAGGTGGAATAAAACCAATTGGTAATTGGGGTGGAAACTGGGTCTTTGCAGATACAGTTGATGCACCAACTTATGTTGATACAATACGAACCCTTAAAATTCTAAATGATCAAGGAATTAATGGAGATAAAGTTGCTGGCGATCATATTTGGTCACTACTTAAAACAATGCCTGCAGGAACACCTGCCGGAACGTTTGAATTTAAATATGCAATGGGTTATCCTGGTGTTGAAACACAGAATAATGGCAGCACCTATCTTGATAATGAGATGGGCTTTGGTGTTAACCATTCGTTAATGTTGCAGGATGGTCCGACAATAGAAATATTACACAAATTCGGTATCCAAGCTCCTGTTACATCTGTCGAAACTGAGAATAGCTTGACACCAAATACATTCTTACTAAGTCAGAACTATCCAAATCCATTCAACCCTTCAACAACAATAAAGTATTCTGTACCATCCGCTCAATTTGTTACCTTAAAGGTTTACAACTTATTGGGTCAGGAAGTAGCTACTTTACTTAATGAAGAACAAAATGCAGGCAACTATATTGCTAAATTTGATGCAAGCAGTTTATCGAGTGGAATATATTTCTATACCTTAAAGGCAGGTAATTTTACGGATACTAAGAAGATGATTTTAATGAAATAATTTCGTTCTTCTTGGCTCTTTGTAATATCTGTTGATTAAGAATTAAAAAGCCGATCTGAAATATGATCGGCTTTTTTAATTATTAAAAGAAGCTTCTCTGCTTAACTTTTCTAATATTCAAAACGGGTTCGTAACTATTTTAAAGCTTTTAAACTTTCATAGAATGTTTGCGCCGGTTTATAATTCGGAGAGATCCTCAAACAATTTTTGAGCGCATTAATTGCTTCATCAAGCTGTCCGGAATTATAGTAAGCTCCAGCAAGATTATACCAGACCTGAGGATCGCTGTTATTAAATTGTAATGATTTATTTAAGTAAGTAATTGCCTCTTTAAAACTATTTTTGTTTAAGGCAATTTGTCCAAGCCATTTATTTGTAAATGCCGAGGGCTTAAGAGAATTCAATTTTTCCAAATAAGGTTTTGCTTCATCATACAGTTGATTAGAAATTAATTTGGTTGTCAAATAATCATAAGGTTCATCATCATAAGGTCGCTCAGCAATTATTGCATTAATCTCTCTTAAAAAATTTTTCACTTCTCTTTTGTCCCAGTACCATTGAGCAACCTTTGCATGGGCTTCTTCCCAGGTTATCAGCTTTAACAAAGTTGATTTTGCTACGGAATCAATAAAATTATTGGCTTTGTAATCATTAATATTATAGGTTACACTTCCTTTTGGTACAAACGGAAAATTTCTGGTCAAACGTTCAATCTCTATTTTTCCTAATGCTGAATCAAGTTTTGTTAAAGGGTACGCAGCACTGAGTATACTCTCTTGTTTTTCATCAGAAATATTTTTTGGATTTGAAGGAAGACAATTAGATAATAGCATTTTCTGATAAAAGCTTTTTGCTAAAAGTTTATAACCATCAAGATTTGGATGTAAATGATCAACCATTAGATTATTTCCTGTAATACCAAATGGACTTTGAGAATCAAATATGGAATCAATATTTACCACGGGAACATTATAATCTTTCCCCAGATTACTTATAATTTTATTAATATCAGATGGAGCTCTGAATCTAAGTTCATCAAGATCTCGTGCTTTTTCAAATAGCTTTTTACCATTTTCTAAATTCTTATCTTCAAGAGATCGAACAGCAAGATTAAAAATACTATCCGCAGGTGGCAGATGATCTTCAGCTTTGGATTCAAACGGCTTGAAGTCTCTTTTGTTACAAGTTAAGTTCCCGATTATCACCGGAACTTTGGCATCATTTAGCATCTTTAAAATATCTTTCATATTCCCTTTAAATTGTTCAAGTCCCTTTTCATATATTTTTGAATTTAGCGGAATCAGTGATTGACCAATCATTGTTTCCATTAGTGTATTATTGCTTTCCGAAGAGCTGGTCTTAAAAAAATGGATTATCGTTTTAATTATGTTGTTCATTAACTGAGTAGTTTTAAAATTTTGAAGCCACAAATAAAAGTTTGTTAAAAAACGAGAAGGCAAAATTGTGACTGAAGAACCTACACCTAAAGCTCCATAATATTCATTATGACCCGCGTAAATTAAAACTAAGTCAGGACTTTGCTTAATAATAGATGGAATGAAATCTCGCAAAGTATAACTATTGATAGCGGACATTCCGCAATTCATAACTTCAATGGTTCTTTCAGGATAAAGCAGTTCAAGTCTTCTTTTTAACTCACGTGGGAATGAAGCATTTGGAACAAACGGATATCCCTCAGCGCTGCTGCCACCTAAAACAAATATCCTGAATGAGTTTGTTTTTTTGTCTTTGTCAATGGCGTCTGCAAGGGGCAAAGGTGGATGCTCAACATTAGAAAAATATTTTTTACAAATATTAGGATTGATGTAAAGTTTATCCGGGAAACGTTTTGAAATAGGTACAAAAAGTGTATAATCATTGCCGTAATTTATGATTCGTAAAGATACTTCAAGAAGAATAATAAATAATAACGGAATTATTACAAGCAGAATATAAAACCATTTTCTAATTGGTTTTTTCGGAGTGGCTTTTTCAGGTTTATTTTTAGAATATTTTTTTGTCATTTTAAGAATCAAAGTTTTGATTTAAGTAAGAAAAAATACTGCGCTTATCTTAAAATAATAACTTATTTTAAGTTATATAAATTAATAATTCCTTTATTTCCTTTAATTTAATCAGAGACTTCTGAAAAATTTATATGATGTCCTCTTGAACTTGTTCCACCTGTAAGATTCGGAACAAGGCAAATTGAAAGTTAACAACATTTGAAAAATTTCCGACCCGTCTACCACAAAGCAGAGCTTGAGCTGCCTTACTCTGCGCGATGGGCAGGTTTTCTGAAGGGTTTCCTTGGACAGTTTGACAAACCCAGTTTTTAATTATTTTTTTAGAAATTTCAACCATTTAATTTTCTCTTTTATTTAATAGCAATCTTTAGAAAATTTTGTAACAAAACTTTATATCTTTTGATTTATTTTAAGAAATACTCAACTTATGAAAATATTTTTTACAGCTTTATCAACATTATTTTTCTTTCACTTTTCACAAGTATTCTCTCAGGATTTTAATGATAAACCTGTTGCAAAAGTAGGGAATACAATCATTTCTTCCTCTGAATTTTTAGAAAGATATGAGTTAACCCCCGTATTCAGAAAAGAAATTAAAAGTATGACGGAATCGATTAAATTGGAATTCCTTTATTCATTAATCGCTGAAAAATTATGGGCGTTGGAAGCTAATGATCTACATTTTGATACTACAAATGTGATCAAATTTATTACCGACAGATTAACTAAAATGTTTGTAAGAGACGCTTTATACCAGCGTGAGATAAAAGATAATGTCAGGATATCTGACAAAGAACTGATCAAAGGATATAATCGATATAACACTGAACTCGAGGTCAATTATCTTGTTGATGCTAAAAAGGAAGTAATTGATAAATTATATTCCTTATTAAAAGCTGGCGTACCCTTTGATTCTGTACTTTCCTTGAGACCGGAGAAATCTGAACAAATAAATCCACAAAAAATAGTTTTTGGTCAAATGGATGAGTCAATAGAAGATAGTTTATATTCACTAAAGTTGGGTGATTACACTTATCCGATTTATACCCCAGATGGATGGTATATATTCAGATTAAAAAATAAAAGCGTTAAGGTTCTATCTTCATCAGAAGAAGATATTGCTCCCAATGTAAAGAAAACGCTTGAAGCAAGAAGAGAATTAAAAATTTACAGAGAATACTATGATAATTTTTTTAAGGATAAACAGGTAACTGCAAATGCATATTTGTTAAGAAGTCTTACTGATAAAATAAGCAGGATATTTTCAGAAAAGAAAACAACAATTAATCTTAATGATAGTGACAAAGTAAATCTTGATGTTAAAGATGTAATCATAATTGAAAAAGAGTTCGGCCCTGATAGCTTGCAAATACCTTTATTTGTATTTAAAAACGGGTCTGAATCACTTAAATATTTTATCGAAGCACTTTCATTTGATGGTTTTAGTTCAAAGAAAACTGACTTAAAATCGATTGCTTCAGTGCTTGATACTAAAGTTAGAGCAGAGATGGAACATGAGCTATTATCTAATGAAGGTTTCAAAAAGGGATTTGATAAATTACCTCAGGTTCAAAGAGAGGTTGAGATGTGGAAAACTAATTATATGGCTCAAGCTTTACAAAGTAAATTTTTAGATTCATTAAAAATATCAGATAATGAAGTTTATGATTATTATAAAAAATTTTATTACGACGAATATTATCCCGCTCAGGTTAATATTGTTGAAGTTCTGACAGATAATCTTGATACAGTAAAAAAAGTTTTTGAAGATCTGAAAAATGGAGATGACATAAGAAAACTCGCCAGATTATATACTCAGAGAAAATGGACTAAAGATAAGGACGGAGAATTCGGCTATTTTCCTGTATTTATGTATGGTGATATTGGTAAAATTGCTGCGACTATGAATGTAGGAGAGATTTATGGACCACTAAAAGTTCCTGAAGGTTATTCTGTCTTTAAACTGATAGGGAAGAAAGAACCTGAAACCAAATTAGCACAACCATTCGAAAAAGTTAAAGATGAGCTACGAAAAGAACTTGAATATCAAAAGGGGCATAAAGCTATTATGGATTTTACTGCTAAGTTGGCAAAGAAATTTGGTATTAGCGTAGATGGAAGTGTATTAAAAGATGTTCAGGTAACTAACTTAAATGCATTTGGATTTAGATATTTAGGTTTTGGGGGTAGAACGACCGCTGTCCCGATTATGATGCCAAATGTTGATTGGATTGATATGTATTTAGAAACTGTACAGGAACAAATTCCTTAATTAATAAAACGAATTATCATATAGATACTTTTAAGGAATCTTAAATATTCTGAAATCTATTTAATTAGTTTGTAGTATAAAATTTTATAATCATAAAATCTTCTATGTACATCCTCGGTATATCAGCATTTTATCACGATAGTGCAGCTTGTCTTGTAAAAGATGGCGAGATACTTTCTGCTGCACAGGAAGAGAGATTTACACGCAAGAAGCACGATCATAACTTTCCCCAAAAAGCAATTGAGTTTTGTCTTGCTGATGCCGGAATCAAAGCTGAGCAGCTTGACCTTGTTGCGTTTTATGATAAACCATTTTTAAAGTTTGAACGATTGCTTGAAACTTATCTTGCTTATGCTCCTGTTGGAATAAAATCATTCATCAAAGCAATTCCTTTATGGATAAAGGAAAAACTGTGGATGAAGGAAATGATAAAAGATAAACTTGGATATACAGGCAAAGATATTTTTCCGGAACATCACGAATCTCACGCCGCATCTGCATTTTATCCATCACCTTATAACAAAGCTGCAATCCTTACAATGGATGGAGTAGGTGAGTGGACAACAACAAGTTACGGTATTGGTAATGGTAACGATATTCAACTTATAGCAGATATAAAATTTCCTCACTCACTTGGATTGTTGTATTCCGCTCTAACTTATTACACAGGTTTTAAAGTAAACTCTGGCGAATATAAAGTAATGGGTTTAGCTCCCTACGGTGAACCAAAGTACAAACAATTAATTTATGATCACTTAATTGATGTAAAAGATGATGGTTCTTTCCGGATGAACATGGAGTATTTTAATTATTGCCAGGGACTTACAATGACAAATGAAAAGTTCGACAAGCTTTTCGGAGGTCCACCCAGGCAACCGGAATCCAAGCTCACACAAAAAGAAATGGATATTGCAAGATCGTTGCAGGAAGTAACGGAGGAGATTGTACTTAAACTTGGGAATCACGTCTATAAAGAAACAGGATTAAAAAATCTTTGTCTTGCAGGCGGAGTTGCATTAAACTGTGTAGCCAATGGAAGATTATTAAGAGAAGGTCCTTTTGAAAATATATGGATACAACCTGCAGCGGGAGATGCAGGTGGTGCACTTGGGGCTGCATTAATCGGTTGGTATAAGTATCATAATAATCCAAGAACCGCAGATGATAAAACAGATACACAAAAAGGTTCTTATCTCGGTCCAATATTTAATGATGATGAAATACATGCCTTCATTCAATCAAACAATCTTGCTGCAAAAAAATATCATGATGATGAGTTAATTGAAACGGTTGCAAACTTAATCAATTCAGAAAAAGTAATTGGTTGGTTTGATGGTAAAATGGAATTTGGTCCGCGTGCACTGGGTTCACGCACAATTATCGGTGATGCGCGCTCTCCAAAGATGCAGGCAACGATGAATATCAAAATAAAATTCAGAGAGGGATTCAGACCATTTGCACCTTCTGTACTTTATGAAAAAGTAAGTGAATACTTTGAGATCGAAAAAGCAAGTCCGTATATGCTTCTAACTGCTGATGTAAAAAAGGAACGCAGAATACCGATGACAGATGATGATCATAAGAAATGGGGAATAGATAAACTTAATGTTGTTCGATCTGATATTCCCGCAATTACTCATGTGGATTATTCAGCAAGACTTCAAACAGTTCATAGAGAAACTAATCCGCGTTACCATAAATTAATTTCTAAGTTTGAAGAAAAAACTGGCTGTGCTGTAATCATCAATACATCGTTTAATGTAAGAGGCGAACCGATTGTCTGTACGCCCAAAGATGCTTATAAATGTTTTATGCGAACAGATATGGATTATCTTATCCTTGGAAATTATATTTTAAGTAAAGAAGATCAAAAACCTTTGGAAAATGATAGTGATTGGAAAAAAGAATTTGTATTGGATTAATATGTTGACTAAAAAACCTCGAAGGTTTGTAACAAATTTGCAATCACAAATTAAATAATCGAGAACTTAAATGAAGAAACATTCGAGGTTTTAATTATAAAATCAATCTAAATTAAAAAAATGTTAATAGAAGAAATAAAACATATAGACAGTTCTAATGAAGCAGTTAAGAAAACAGGATTAACAGTTGGAATCGTTTTAATTCTTGTTTCATTGTTGTTGTGGTATCTCGGAAAAACCTCGTTTGTGTATTTCTCAAGTATCGGCGGATTATTTGTAATCCTGGCGATTACTGCAATCCCAGTTTTACGTCCATTCCATAAGCTTTGGATGATGCTTTCTTTGTTAATGGGATTTGTAATGTCCAGAGTTATTTTAACTTTATTATTTTATATTGTATTAACTCCAGTTGGATTTATTGCAAAACTTGTTGGTAAAAAGTTTATGCCGTTGGGATTTGATAAGAATGCAAAAACCTATTGGGAGAAAAGAGAAAATGCAGTTAAACAACAAATTGATTATGAAAGACAGTTTTGATTGCATGACTGCAAGGATGCATGTTTAAATCCATACAATCATGCCTTCATGCAACCATGCACTATAAAAATTTGATAACAATGAATTACAAAGTTGAATCATTAAAACTTAACTTAATTAGGTAAATCAATGAGCAAATTATCAATACTATCAGAGTTGTGGGAATTTTTAAAAGTAAGAAAAAAATGGTGGCTTCTGCCAATCATTTTATTTTTAGTATTGCTTGGTGGACTAATAATCCTTACACAAGGATCTGCACTGGCGCCATTTATTTATGCTATATTCTAAAAACGTAACGCAGACTTAAGTCTGCGCTACGAAATATTTATGAAAAAGAAAACTAAAATAATTGTGATTAAGAAAAAGAAGCGAGTTCCTGTTCCTCAAAAACCACCGAAGGTTGAGAAAAATCCCAAAGCGTACGACAGAGATGAGGAAAAGAAAAAGATCAAGAAAAAAATACAAGAAGATTTGAACTCAAATGATTAAAACTTCTGTAATCGCTGCGTTTTATAATAACATAAATTATTTAAAACTTGTACTATCCGGGTTTGAAAGACAATCAGAAAAAGAATTTGAATTTATAATTGCTGATGATGGATCGAATGATAAGGTTGTAAAAGAGATTGAAAAAATTGCTTCAAATTATCCTTTTCGTATAAAACATATTTGGCATCCTGATAAGGGATTCAGAAAAAATAAAATACTTAATGAAGCTATTCTTGTTTCTGAAGCCGACTATCTCATATTTATTGATGCTGATTGTGTGCCTCATTATAAATTTGTTGAAGAGCATCTTAATGAAAAAGAAAATTATAAAGTTCTTACAGGAAGACGCGTTAATCTTTCTCAAAAACTCACTAACTTTCTAACTGAAGAAAATATTAAAGAAGGATTTCTTGAATCAAATAATATAATGATGATTGAAGACGCATTGTTTGGTAAATCAAATTATGTTGAGAAAGGTTTTTATGTCCAAAATAAATTTTTAAGAAATATCCTAAATAAAAAGTACCGTGGATTACTTGGGTGTAACTTCTCACTTTACAAGAAAGACATTCTTGCCATAAACGGATTTGACGAAAGATACGAAGCTCCTTCGATTGGTGAAGATTCTGATGTACAATTCCGTTTAGAACTTAATGGTATAAAAGTTAAATCATTAAATCATATTGCTGTTCAATATCATCTATATCATAAACTGCAGGATCGTCTTCAGGTTAATCTTGATTTATTTGAAGAAGTAAAAAAATCGGGAATCGCTTACACACCTTTTGGCCTAATAAAATAATACAAAATCTCATTTTGACCCAACTATTTAAGTAAAATCTTTAAAAATTACTTAAAAATATTTGGAACATCATTTGTCTTCCCTTATATTTGAAACCAGTAATTAAAAACTTC
Source organism: Ignavibacteriaceae bacterium (assembly GCA_036796535.1). Classification (GTDB taxonomy): domain Bacteria; phylum Bacteroidota; class Ignavibacteria; order Ignavibacteriales; family Ignavibacteriaceae; genus IGN3. Next base: position 12,373 of record DAIRCT010000028.1, on the reverse strand, counting down.
AAAAAAAAATAAGGAATTTTATGTTTGATGAGATTGATTTAAAGATTCTTCGTTCACTTCAAAAGAATGGCAGAAAAAAGAGAAATGTATTAGCAGAAGAGGTGCAACTTTCAATTCCATCAGTAAGCGAAAGACTAAATAAACTTGAAGACAAAAAAATAATTGAAGGTTACTTCGCAAAATTAAATCGTAAAGCTTTTAATTATGATATTATGGCTTTCATACTTGTTATGATGGATTCATCAAAGCATTATAAAAACCTTATTACTAAAGTTGAAAAGATGCCGGAAATTCTTGAATGCCATGCAGTACTTGGTGAAGGTTCTCATCTATTAAAAGCATTGGTAAAAAACACCGAAGCACTTGAAAAAGTTTTATCAGAAATTCAATCGTGGCAAGGTGTAACGGGAACAAAGACAACTTACGTCCTCTCAACAGTTAAAGAAACTTTTGAAATAAATGTTTAAAA
>DAIRCT010000028.1:0-11804 GCA_036796535.1 Ignavibacteriaceae bacterium | reverse complement strand
TAATCATAAAGGAAACTATATGGCAAAAACTTCCAATGGAGCAATTGAAAAGGTGCTCAAGTTCATAAAAGACAAAGGGATAAAATTTGTGGATCTAAAGTTCATGGATTTTCCCGGACAATGGCAGCATTTTACAGTCCCTGTAACACAATTTGATGAGGGATCATTTGAAGACGGATTTGGCTTTGATGGTTCATCGATTCGCGGATGGAAACCAATTCACGAAAGTGATATGCTTCTTATTCCCGATCCGGAAACAATGTTTGTAGATTTATTTGTTGAAGCTCCAACTCTTAGCTTGATTTGTGATGTTTATGAGCCGGCAACAAAAGAAAAATATTCACGCTGTCCGCGTAACATTGCACAAAAAGCAGAAGCTTATCTTATCTCAACCGGAATAGCTGATACAGTTTATTACGGTCCAGAGGCAGAGTTTTTTATTTTTGATGATGTTCGATTTGATTCACAGCCCAACGGAAGTTTTTATGTAGTTGATTCCATTGAAGGTAGATGGAACAGTGGAAGAGAAGAAAATCCAAACCTTGGTTATAAGCCAAGATTTAAAGAAGGATATTTTCCTGTTCCACCAACAGATGCATTGATGGATTTAAGAAATGAAATGGTAATGAATTTGATGAGCTGCGGAATTGATGTTGAAGCTCAGCATCACGAAGTTGCAAGCGGCGGACAGTGCGAAATTGATTTACGTTTTATGCCTCTTGTTAAAGCTGCTGATCAACTACTTATGTTTAAATACATTGTAAAAAACACCGCAAAGAAGAATAATAAAACAGTTACTTACATGCCTAAACCAATTTACGGCGATAACGGCAGCGGTATGCACGTTCACACGTCACTCTGGAAAAAAGGGAAACCACTTTTTGCTGGTTCCGGATATGCTGGCTTGAGTGAAATGGGATTATATTTTATCGGCGGCTTGTTAAAACACGCAGCAAGTTTGCTTGCATTTACAAATCCAACAACAAATTCTTACAAAAGATTAGTGCCGGGATTTGAAGCCCCAGTTAATCTTGCCTACTCACAAAGAAACAGAAGTGCATCAATCAGAATTCCAATGTACTCATCATCACCAAAAGCTAAGCGTGTTGAGTTCAGATGTCCGGATGCTTCAGGTAATCCCTATCTTGGATTTTCTGCAATGTTAATGGCAGGATTAGATGGCGTTATTAACAGAATCGATCCGGGTGAGCCGCTGGATAAAGATATTTACGATATGGAACCTGAAGAATTGAAAAATGTTCCTTCAACTCCGGGCAGTTTGCAGGATGCACTTAAAGCTTTGGAGAATGATCATGAGTATTTATTAAAAGGTGATGTGTTTACCGAAGACGTAATTGAAACCTGGATAAAATACAAAATGGATAAAGAAGTTAAGCCAATGGCACTGCAGCCGCATCCTTATGAGTTTGGTTTGTATTACGATGTTTAACTAGTTTTTGTTTGTCATTGCGAGTGCAACGAAGCAATCTGTGCAATATGCAGATTGCTTCGCTCAAAGACTCACTCGCAATGACCGCTATTTATTCCACTCTTTCCAAACATCCGGTTTATAACCAACTGTAACCAATTTTTCATTTCTTACAATTGGTGTTTTTAAAAGTAATGGATCAGCTAATAATTCTTCTTCAATATCAAAAACCATAAACTGCATCCCGCGATCTTTAAATCTTTTGCTTTCTCTATCAATCAAATCATTTAAAGGAATAACTCTCGATATATTATCAAGCTCACCTTTCGCCAATCCTTTTTCAGTCAAGTCTCTAAAGTGAAATGGAATTCTTCTTTCTTTAAAGTATCGCTCGGCTTTTTGCGTTTCTTTGCACTTCTTTGTTCCGATTATCTGGATGTTCATAGAGTTTTCTTTTTTCAATTATTAAATGCTAGTGTAAATATAAATATCATTTTTTAATTCGTAGAGCAGACTTTAGTCTGCTAATTGTTTTATTAGATGAAATAATAACTAAAATAATATTTAGCTATAAATCACTTTTTAAAACGGGAATAATCTCAAACACAGACTAATCCGCCGCGGCGGACTGTGCTACAAATTCATTTTTGAAGCCAGCAAAATTATTTTCTATTCACAGCTTTAATTTTTAATTTGCAATCAGTTAATCATCAATTTGGAAAAACTAAATGAAAACAAAATCTCTTTACTCAGTAATTCTATTAAGTCTATTTTTCATATCTAATACTTTTTATGCGCAAACTTACTACGGAATAAATCCCGATACAGTAAAAGCCCAAAAATATGATATGGGAAAAATGTGGACATTTGAAAATCCTCCAATTGAATATTTTGAAAAAGAATATGGATTTAAACCATCTACAGAGTTGTTAGAAAAATTTCAAAAGAGTGCGTTAAAATTTGGCGGCGGTTGTTCTGCTTCATTTGTTTCGGAAGATGGATTGATTATGACTAATCATCATTGTGTGCGAGGAATTTTGCAAAGTGTTCAAAAAGAAAATGAAAATATTTTACGTGATGGATTTTATTCTAAAATAATTGATGAAGAAAGAACCGTTCCTAATCTTAAAGTTGAACAATTATTAATTATTAAAGATGTTACCAATGAAATTCAATCAGCAATGGATAAAGGAAAAACTGATGCTGATAAAATAGAATTGCGAGATAAGAAAATTGATGAGTTGAAGTCAGAAAACACAAAATCGAATCCTGATCTTACATTTAAAGTTATCTCCTTATATAACGGCGGAAAATATTCACTTTATGGATACAAAGTTTATAATGATATACGATTAGTTTTTGTTCCGGAGTTATTTGTTGCAAAGCTTGGGGGCGACCCTGATAATTTTACTTATCCTCGTTATGGTTTGGATTGTGCTTTTCTGCGCGCTTATGATAATGGAAAACCAATTAAAACAAATTTTTATTTTGATTGGAATAATAATGGAGTGGTTGAAGATCAGCCAGTGTTTGTGATCGGAAATCCGGGCAGAACAAATCGAATTAACACAATGGCGCAGATTGAATTTGCAAGAGATATTCAGTATCCGATGCTTGTTGATATGTTTAAAGAAATGTACAACATTTATGATGATATGGTAGAAGAAACAAAAGCTGAGGATTTTAATTTAATTGCAAGACTTTATTCAATTGGAAATGCGCTTAAGGTTTATGAAGGAACTTATAAAGCTTTGCTCGATCCTTTTTTAGTTGCACGTAAAAAAGATTTTGAAAAGAATTTTAGAGAATCAGTAAACAATAATCCTGAATTAAAAGAAAAGTATGGAAATATCTGGAGTGAATTAGAACGTTCAAGACAGGAAGCAAGAAAAGATGCTCATAAAATTTATGCTTATACAATAAGTAATTTCTATTCCCCACAATACTTGATTTTGGCTAACCGGCTGGTTCAAAATGCCACACAATTAAAGAATAATGAGATAACAAAAGAAAAATATGATTCACTAACTGCAAAATTATTTCCGAAGGATTTTGACAAAGAATTACAGCAAAAATTATTAGTAGTTCAGTTAAACATTTTAAAAAACAATCTGCCAAAGGATGATCTGGTTTTATCAAAGCTTATAGGCGATAAATCTTCAAAACAGGCAGCAGATGAATTGATTTCAAAATCTAATTTCTCTTCACCAGAAAAATTAAATAAACTTGCAAATAGTGGTGCTGATGCTGTTTTAAATTCTGATGATCCATTTATCTTTTATGTACTTAATACTCAGGATGAGTTGAAACAAATGCAGGAGGAAAACAAAGCCCGCACAGAAAGAGAAGAAATATTAAATCAAATGCTGGGCGAAGCTCTTTATAAGGTTTATGGAGATGCAATTCCACCTGATGCAACGGGAACACTGCGATTGGCAGATGGAGTTGTAAAAGGATATGATTACAATGGCACCAGAGCTCCCATTAAAACAACTTTTTACGGAGCTTTAGATCGTTATTATTCATTTGACAAGAAATTTCCGTTTAATCTACCGGCATACTGGGAAAATCTTCCAAAAGAATTTAATCTTTCAACTCCGCTCGATTTTGTTAGCACTAATGATATTGTTGGCGGTAATTCCGGAAGTCCCGTTGTAAATACAAAAGGTGAAATAGTTGGATTGGCATTCGATGGAAATATTGAAAGCTTGCCTAGCAATTTTATTTATACAACAGAAGCAAACAGGACTGTTTGTGTTAGTGCGCTTGGAATGATGGAAGCGATGCGCCATCTTTACAAAGCTAATCGTTTAGGTGATGAGTTAACAAATGGGAAAATAAAATAATATGCAGTGGATAATTTTATTTGTTGCAGGATTGTTTGAGGTTGCCTGGGCAATAGGATTGAAATACTCCGAAGGTTTTTCCAAGTTATTGCCCTCCATCTTTACTGTTGTTTGCATGATAATTTCAATGGGATTACTTGCTCACTCCGTAAAACATCTTCCGGTTGGAACGGCATATGCAGTTTGGACGGGTATTGGCGCAGTTGGAACCGCTATACTTGGAATAATCCTATTCGGTGAATCAAAAGAAATTCTTAGAATCTTTTTTATTTTTCTGATTATTGTCGGAATTGTAGGATTGAAAATATTTTCAACAACTGCAAGCTGATAAGTGCTTAACTTTTGTTTCAATAGTTAATTATTCTAAACATTAATTATTAGTTCTTAATTCAGAATTTTTTATTGGAGCCGCAATGAAATTATCATTAATAAACAATCGCAGTATTTTATTTCTGATCATATCTTTTTTTGTAACAATAAATTTTAATTTATTCGCACAAGAAAAGTCTGGCAAATATGTAATCGTTATTCATGGTGGAGCCGGTGCTTTTCCCAAAAACGTTCCTGATTCAGTTAAACAAAATTATCTTGATGGACTTAAAGCAGCGTTGAACATCGGCAAGGATATTTTACAAAACGGCGGAAGCGGATTGGATGCAGTTGAAAAAGTAATTAATTATTTTGAAAATAATATTCTGTTTAACGCAGGAAAAGGTGCAGTATTCACATCCGAAGGAAAGCACGAATTAGATGCTTCTATTATGTGCGGTAAAGATCTTTCAACCGGAGCCGTAGCGGGTGTTACGATAATTAAACATCCGATTTCTTTAGCAAGACTGGTGATGGAAAAAACTCCACACGTTTTGTTCGCTGGCAAAGGTGCAGATGATTTAGGAATTTTATTGGGTGTTGATATTGTGCCGAACTCATATTTTCATGATGCTGCAAATTATCAAAAATGGCTTAAAGGAAATTTGAAAGAACAAACAGGTGAAACGGTTGGCTGCGTTGTTCTTGATCAGTATGGAAATATTTATGCAGGTACCTCTACCGGCGGTATGCAAAATAAAATGCCCGGAAGAGTTGGAGATTCTCCTTTGATAAATGCAGGAACTTATGCTAACAACAAAACCTGTGGTGTCTCTGCTACCGGACATGGTGAACTTTTTATTCGTAATACTGTTGCCTTTAATATTTCCGCCTTGATGGAGTATAAGGGATATACACTTAAACAAGCTTGTGATGAAATGATAAATAAAATATTACCTGAAAATGCAGGCGGATTTATTGCGTTAGATAAAGATGGCAATTATGAAATGCCGTTTAATACTACCAGTATGTTCAGAGGTGTTGCAAATTCTGATGGAGTATTTGAAACAGCTATCTGGAAATAACTTTATTTAAATGAATTTTTTAGGGAGGATATATGCGACCGGCAAAAGGGGATTATGCAGAATACTATCAACAATATATTGACCTTGTTGAAGGTAATGATATTATAGGGATGCTTACAGATAATAATTTGTACGCACAAAACATTTTAAATTCATTTCCACAAAGCAAAGGAAACTATCGGTATGCGGAAGGAAAGTGGACAATTAAAGAAGTAGTTGGTCACATAATGGATACCGAGAGAATATTTTGCTATCGTGCTTTGGCTATTGCCCGGGGTGAAAAAAAACCATTACCCGGATTTGATCAGGACCAATATGTAATAAATGGAAAATTTAATGATCGACCGCTATATGATTTAACTTATGAGTACAGGTTAGTAAGAGAATCAACAATTTTATTGTTCCGCAGCTTTGATCAATCAGTTTGGCAAAACAGAGGCGTAGCAAGTGGAAACGAAGTTACGGTATTGGCATTAATGTTTATGACAGCGGGACATGAAAGACATCATCTGAATATTTTAAAGGAAAGATATTTATAACGGATCAAATAACTTTATAAATTTCTTGTAATATTTTTTCGGTTGCGCCTGTGTTCATTCTTACGTAATCATATGAAATTTTTCCGCACTTGTTTCTAAGTTCTTCATCGCTGAATAGACTGCGTAAATTTCTATAAGCTTCCCGTTTGTTGTTAATTAATATTCCTCCGCCGATTTCCACCAGCTTCTTTGCTTCCTGAGAGTTTTCGATCTTAGGTCCGAACATAACTGGAATACCGTAAACAGCAGCTTCAAGTACATTGTGAATATTTTGTTTGAAACTTCCACCAACGTATGCTACTTGCGCATATGTATAAAGAGTTAAGAGGATTCCTATTGAATCCACAATTATCACTCTCTCACCTGAGTAATTATTTAAATGCGAAAATCTAATTGTGTTTAATTTACCAGAAAACTCATTTTCAATTTTTTCAAGATTTAATAATGTTGGTTCATGAGGTGCGATTATCATTACGGCATTTTTTTCAACTTCTGCTAATTTTACAAATGCCGGTAAAATAACTTCCTCGTCCTGTTCCCAGGTACTGCCGGCAACAAATACTTTTTTATCTTTTAAAAGATTTTCTTTAATTAATTTCTTCTCCCGCGCAACTATACTCCTTTGAAATACTCTATCAAATCTTGTATCACCAACCGCATCAATCTTATTTCCATTAAAGCCAAATGATTTAAATTCATTCGCATCATTTTCTGATACTGTTAATATCCGTGTTAGTTGTGAAAATAAATTTTTATGAAATGATCTTAAAAACGGAAACTTACGCGGTGATGAACTTCTTAATGTAGCATCAACAAGGTAAATCGGAATGTTATTCTTGTTCAACGAGTTAATCATATTAGGCCAAATGTCATATCGCATTATTACAGCCAGCGAAGGGTTTGTTATTGCTATAAATTTTTCTGCATTGCCTATAGTATCAAATGGAATATATGAAATAAGATCAGCGTGTGGATATTTTTTGGAATTTTCATAACCGGAAGGTGAAAAGAATGTTATAAGAATGTTAACATTTTTTTGTTGTTTAAGTTTCTCAATTATTGGTTTTGCCTGCTCAAACTCACCAAGTGATGAAGAATGAAACCAAACTAATTTTTTGGTTTTATCTATTGCGGTTGCGTTAAGGATTAAATTTTCATAAACTCTTTTCCTGCCAATTATCCCTCTGCGGATTTTATTATTGAAAAGAGCGGCAAATCGTAATGCAATATAAAATAAAGGCAATACGATATAATTATAAAATATTTTCCAGACTAATTTCATTGGTTTGAAATAAACTTTATTATTTTCTCAAAAACAAATTCAGGTTTGATTTCGTTCATACATTTAAAATGTCTTTTAGGGCAATGATCTTTTCCGATGTGCGAACACGGCCTGCAACTTAAGGAATTGTTTTCTAAAATTAAATTTTGACAATTATACGGAGTAAACCCAAATTCTTTAACTGTTGATCCGAAAATTGCTATTACTTTTGTCCCCGCTGCAGATGCTACGTGCATTAAACCTGAGTCATTACAAACTATTGCTAAACAGTTTTTCATGTCAGATGCTGTTTGTAATAAATCATCTTCATTAGAAAGATTAATTGATCCTGGAATTTCATTTGCAATTTCAGCACACAAATCTTTATCAATCCTGCCGCCAAACAGAACAATAATGTAACCTTTATTAACTAATAATTTACCAAGTTGAATAAAATATTCTTTGGGATAACGTTTAGTAAAATGTCTGGCACCAGGGCAGAGTCCAATTAAATTATTTTTATCTGAAATTATTTTTGACGGAAGTTTGTCTGTGAATAAATCAATCCCTTTATTATCTAATCTAATATCCGGAATTGTTTTAGCATATCTAACAGGAATTTGTGGCGTATCTTTGAGCCGGTTGATCTTAAAATTTACAAGCAAAAACTTTTGCCAACTGCTCTTTTTAAATTTTACTGTTTTAACATTAAGCGATGAAATAATTTTTTTGGATCGAAGATTGTTTTGCAGATCAATAATTAGATCGTAATTTTCTTTCGAAAGGTTCGTTATAAGATTTTTGTTTTCATCATCATTTCTGAAGTAATAAAATTTTTGGTCTATGTTGGTATTAAGCTTAATTGCATCTGAATATTCTTTCCTTACAATCATATCAATTTTAACAGATGGGAACTGAATTTTTAGAGAGCGAATGAATGGGGTAACAAGTAAAATATCACCAAGCGAACTAAGTCGGATAATAAGTACGCTGTTTATTTTTGATAATTCTTCGATTGTCAAGGAAATCTTTAATTAATTTTGATAGCAAATTTATCATTTAATCAAGTTATATCCACAAATTGATTTGAACTTTTTGAATTCGTGCCTAATTTTGGATAAGAAATTTAATAAGGAATAATTTATGACAACTTTACCTCCTCCAAAAGTAAAAAAAGCACCTGAAGATTCACTTGAATCAAAAGTTTATTCAATGATTGAGAACTATAAAGAATATATTCCCATTACAAATGATAGAAACAGACTAGCATTTTGTTTGGTTAAATATCTAAGCGGTGAAGGTGATGAACCAAAAATAACACTTAAAACTGCAAAGATTAATGTTGAAAAAATTTCTGCAAATGATCTAGCAAAAAAACTGGATGAAGAATTGTTAAAAATTAAGTAATTCTATAATTAACAAACCCAGTTCGTTTGAGGAACTGGGTTTGTTATTCAATAACATAGGGGAGTTTTTTTATTTCACTTCCACAACATCATACTCACGCATAAACTTTTCAACAAGCAAAACATCTTCCTCGCTGCCGATAAATATCGGTGTTCGTTGATGAAGTGAAGTTGGTGTTACTTCTAACATTCGCTGCTTTCCATTTGATGCTCTTCCACCGGCTTGCTCAACGATAAATGCCATAGGATTACATTCATACATCAATCTTAATTTACCATTGGGACTTCTGGAATCGGCGGGATACATAAAAATTCCGCCATACAAAAGATTACGATGAATATCTGCAACCATAGAACCAATGTAGCGAGATGAATATGGTCTTTGAGTTTTAGGATCTTCTTCCTGCAGCCACTTAATATATTTTTTTAGTCCCGGATGCCAGTAAAGATAGTTGCCTTCGTTGATACTGTATATCTTACCTTTTTTGGGAGTGCGAATATTTGGGTGAGATAAAATAAATTCGCCAAATGACGGATCTAAAGTAAAACCATGAACACCGTTGCCTGCAGTGTAAACAAAAATTGTACTTGAACCATAAATAATATATCCTGCGGCAACCTGCTTCAATCCGGGTTGTAAACAATCTTCCATCGTTCCAGGGCCGCCCTCGGGAGAGATTCTTCTGTAGATAGAAAAGATTGTTCCGATACTGATATTCGCATCTATGTTGGAGGAGCCGTCAAGCGGATCAAAAAGCAAAACATATTTGCCAATAAAAAATTCCGGTGGGATGTGAATAATATCTTCCTCTTCTTCAGATGCCATTATGCAAAGATGTCCTCCGTGATCCATTGCCTTGATCATCATTTCGTGAGCATATATGTCAAGCTTTTTTACTTGTTCTCCATGAACATTTTCATCGCCGGTAAATCCAAGGATATCAACAAGTCCTGCCTTGTTAACTTCAAGCGAAATAACTTTTGCGGCGAGGGATAGATCGTGAAGCAGATCGGACAATTCCCCGGTAGCTTGCGGGTACTTCCTTTCTTCTTCGTAAATGTGGCGTGCGAGTGTATTAAATTTTACTTTTTCCATATTGTTCCTCCCATAAAAAATTTTAGTTTGATTTTGCTATTTCCTGATCTTTATACTGCAACTGATACAGTTTGTAATAAATGCCGCGTTTTGCAAGCAACTCCTGATGGTTACCAATTTCTTTAATTTCACCTTTGTGCAGAACAATTATCTTATCCGCATTTTGTATTGTCGAAAGACGATGTGCAATTACTATTGCTGTTCTTCCGACAAGTAATTTTTCAATTGCAGTTTGTATCAACTGTTCGGATTCTGTATCAATACTTGAAGTTGCTTCATCCAAAATTAAGATTTTAGGATCATAAGCTAAAGCGCGAGCAAAGGAAATTAATTGTTTTTGTCCCACGCTTAATGTTGCACCGCGTTCTTTTACTTCTTCATTGTATTGATTAGGCAGGCTGGAAATAAACTTATGTGCGCCAACAGTTTTGGCAGCATCAATAATTTTTTCCATTCCTATTTCTTCGTTATCCATATTAATATTTGATTGTATAGTACCGGAGAAAAGGAAAACATCCTGCAAAACTATTGATATGTATTTTCTTAAATCACGTTTATCAACTTTTCTTATATCAATTCCATCAATTAAAATAGAACCCTTATTAATATCATAAAATCTTGTAAGAATATTTATTAATGTAGATTTACCTGCACCTGTGTGCCCAACTATGGCCACGGTTTCGCCCGGATTGATTTTTAGGTTGATGTTTTTAAGAACATAATTTTCATCATCATAGGCAAACCAAACATCTTTAAATTGAATATCTCCTTTAACATCATGCAACTTAATTGGGTTAGGTGGATTTTCTATGAAAGTTTTATTATCAAGTAATTTAAATATTCTTTCTGAAGAAGCCATTGAGGTTTGAAGTATGTTATACTTTTCAGAAAGATCACGAATAGGACGGAAGAACATTTCTGTAAATTGAATAAATGCAAACAGATCGCCTATCTGAATACTATTTTGAACTACCTCACCACCTCCATACCAAATGATTAACGCTACTGCTATGGAACTTAGCAGTTCCACACTCGGGAAGAAAATTGCGTAGTAAAAAATGGATCTGATATTAGCATCACGATGATCGGCATTTATACCAGAAAACTTTTTAAACTCATCTTTTTCTTTTCTGAAAATCTGGACAACACTCATTCCTGTTACGTGTTCCTGCATATAAGAATTTAAACGTGCAAGATGAAACCGAACATCACGATAGCTTTCTCTAACTTTTTTTCTAAAAAGGAATGTTCCATAAATTAAAACCGGCAGAACGGAAAGGGTAACAAGTGAAAGTGAAAAATCCATCGAGAACATAAAAACTAAAATCCAAATGATGATAAACACATCACTAAAAACCATTATGATTCCGGAAGAGAAAAGTTCGCTAAGTGATTCAACATCATTTGTGGCGCGTGTTACAATTCTTCCGATTGGAGTTTTATCAAAAAATTTTAATGCAAGTTTTTGTGTATGCTCAAAAATCTGCATACGAATATCATAAAGAGTTTTTTGTCCAAGATATTGTGTGTAATAAGTTAAAAAGTATTGAACAACTGCCTGAAGCAAAAGTGAACCAAACAATAAAGCGGCAATCAGCATTAATCCCTTGTAATTGGAATGAACAATGTAATTATCAATTGCTACCTTTGTAAGATATGGGCGGAGTGGTCCGAGTGCAGCAACAAGTATATTTAAAATTATTGCAAAGACGACATACTTTTTGTACGGCTTTACGTAAGTTAAAAGCCGCTTCATCAACTTAGCGTCGTAAGCTTTACCTAATATTTCATCGTCGTGTTTATTATCGCTCATAAAAATCTAATTTAAATTGC
>DAIRCT010000027.1:20623-38055 GCA_036796535.1 Ignavibacteriaceae bacterium | reverse complement strand
ACACAGCCTCTTAAGTCGTGGGTTAATAAAACAGAGTTACAGAATTCTAACCACTTTAACGGTTTACAATAACAAGCGATCAACTTAAGTGGTTTAATAAATTGCTCTACGAAAATAATATTAAAAATCTAATTTCAAACAGCATTATTAAGTTAAACAATCTGCCTCTTATTTGTGGTAGATTGCTTCCCCCAATGAACTTGACTTCCGAGTCTGTTGCAGAACTCCGAAAGAGTCATCTGCCATAGGCATCCCTCCAATAGAATGAAGCAATCTCAGAAGCTCTAAAAATGAAACTGATTCGTTCCTCGTAGTGACAAATTGTAGTATGTCATTAGTAGCGAGTTATATTGCTTGAAAATTTAAAGTAGGGACTTATAATTTCGAGCGCCGTGTAAAATTCTATGAATAAGAATTGCTCTTTCTTCTATTGTGTAAAAAATGATATAGTTTTGAATAATTATATACCTGTATCCAAGATTTCTGATTTCCTCATCTCTTGGTATTCTTCCCAGATAAGGATTATCTGAAAGTAGCTCTACGTTCTTTTCAATTTTGGTTGCAATTGCTTCAGCAGCCGTCGGATTATCCTCTGCAATAAACTTTACGATTTCTGTAAAATCTTCTTCCGCAATTTTTAGAAATCGAATTTGAAATTTATCTGCTGGCATTAATTGTAGCCCTAATACTTGTCATAACTTGTTTTAATGTTCTTCCTTTATCGCCATCAGCTTTTTGGTTTTGAGCAACAGATAATTTCCCAAGTAGATCAATTTTTAATTGCATTTTAGAATAATGAGACATAGACATAACAACTAAATCACCTTCTCCATTTTTTGTGATGAAAATAGGTTCATTAGAATTATGAGCTAATTCAGAAATCTCATTTGACTTATTTCTTAAATCAGATATAGGTTTTATTATTGGCATTTTTGCTCCTTTGTTTATGTCAAAATTATATCATAATTATGATAAAAACAATAAAAAAGTAAGTCTTAACTTATGTTACGCACATTTGATAAAAACCTTCGAGGTTTTCTGAAATAATTAAGAATTTTTCTATTATTTTAACAATATTATTGGCCAAACCTCGAAGGTTTCACAGATTTGAGTAAGGTAACTAAATAAATTTACCAATCGTTTCCAGTAATAATTTTTTTGAAAATGGTTTTGATAAATAATCATCACAGCCGGCTTTTAATGCATTTTGTCTGTCTGTATCAAACGCATGTGCGGTAATCGCTATTACCGGAATATTGGAAAACTCTTTTGAAGATTTTAATTCTTTTGTTAATTCTAAACCGTTCCTATCCCCTTTAATTGATATATCCATCAATATCAAATCAATCTTTTTAGATTTGAGAATTTGTAGCGCACCTTCGGAGTTATCGGTGATAACTGTATTGTAATTAACATCAATAAATCTTTTTATTGTGGATTGGTTTATCACATCATCTTCTACAATTAAAACTGTAGGTTTGTCTTCTCTTTCATGCGATAAAACATTTTTAATAATTTTTTCTTCTGTCAGCTTTTCAATTGTTGATTTAATTGATCTTCCAAAATTAATAGTAAATGTTGTCCCTTCACCTTTTTTACTAACAACAGAAATGGTCGCATTATTTAACCCAAGAAACTTTTTAACAATTGGAAGTCCGAGCCCGACACCTTCATAAGCGCGCCCATATCCCATTTGTTCCTGCTGATACGGCTCAAAGATGTGCTGAATATAACCTTCACTTATTCCTATTCCGCTATCCTTTACATCGAGTAAAACTTCGCCCTCATCTCCATTGTAAAGAATAATATCCACAAAACCTTTATTTGTATATTTTATTGCATTATCAATCAAATTGGAAATAGAATTTGTAATTGAATACTCGTCACCAAAGAGCATTACTTTTTTATCAATCTTATTTTTAAAAGATAGTTCCAGCGCTTTACCTTTAGCCGCGGTATTAAATTCTTTTACTAAGTTTTCACAAATTGAAGATAATTCTATTTCTCTCGGACTTGCGGGAAACTCACCTGTTTGGATACGTGAATAGTTCAATATCATATCAACTGTTCTAATTATACGTTTACTGGAATGATCAATTCCTGCAAATAATATTTCATCTTCATCTTTTATACGATCTGTATATTTATCTTTAATTATTTCTGATAGTCCTAAAATTCCATTTAAGGGAGTTCTTATTTCGTGGGACATATTAGCAATAAATGCATCTTTAAGTTTGTTGGATTGCTCAGCTAATTCTTTGGCTTGTATCAATTCTTGTTGATATGATTTAAGATCCGTAATATCTCGCGCGACCCAAAGCACAGTATTTTCCTTCATCGGGGCAACCGTTGCAAGAAAAGATTTGGTTTGATTACCAATTAATAAATCATATTCAATTTGAATATTTTCTTTTTTGCTAAGAGCATTTTCAATACTTAACATAAAGCCATCTGCTATATTTTTAGGAAAAACTTCTGATAATGTTTTTCCAATTAATTCATCTGCAGATCGATACAGAAGTTGAGGATTAGATTGAACTATTTTTAAATATCTTCCATCTTTATCAATTGTAAAAACAACATCCGGTAAAGAATCAAAGATAGCTTTAAGTTCAGTTTCAGATTCAGACAGAGCTTTTTCTGCCCGCTTGCGTTCTGTAATATCGTGAACTATTGAATAAAGAAATTCTTTACCTTTAAGAATAACTTTACCGGAAAAAACTTCAACATTTCTTAGTTCACCATTAGCTAATCTATGTATGAAAGTAAAATAATTTCGTTTATAATCTTTTGCCCGCTGCATTTCTTCAGATAATTCTTTCGGTGATAGCGTATTAATATCCGAGATTTTTTTCTTAAGCAATTCTTCTTTAGTATAACCATAATATCTGCTGGCAGCAGGGTTTGCATCTACTATTTCACCCGTATCAGGATTGATAAGAAGCATAACTGCGTGACTGTTTTCGAATATACTGCGGTATCTTTCTTCACTTTCCTGTAAATCTTTTTCGATTCTTTTTCGTTCCGTTATATCGCGCGCAACATTCCTGTATTCAACAACGTTTCCTAACGTATCATAAACTATATGAGTAAGCTGCTCTACCCAAATAATCTTTCCATCCTTACTGCGGGCTCTGAAAATAAGTGTTGTATCTGATAGGGCTTTTGCTGTTTCATTAAGATAATGATCTATAACTAATCGGCGATCTTCAGAGGCAACCAACCGAAGATAAGAATTACCTAAAATTTCATTTAATGAGTACCCAATTATTGTTTCAATATTTGGACTGCAATACCCAATCTTGCCCTGCGCATTTGTAATATAGAATACTTCATTTATGTTTTCTACAAGATTTCTGAAACGTTCCTCGCTTTCGCGCAATGTTTCTTCAGCACGTTTACGTTCACTTATATCGTGTGCAACACCTTGAAGTCCTACAACTTTTTTATTTTTTATGATAGGACTTTCATATACTTCAAGTAAGATTGGATGCTTATCAGCGTGTTCAACTTCCACAAACATAGGACCTTCTGTAAATTCTCCTCTAAGATGCGCGTGTGTCTCTTGTCTTGCAAATTCATTAATCTTATTATCTGTAATAAACCAATGTGATTGATTCAACCATTCCTCAACAGAATATCCGGTAATTTTTTTAACAGATGGAGAAATGTAGCTAACCTTTCCCTTTGTATCCTGTGTATAGAAAAACAATTGTGGTGTACCTTCAATAATCATTCGCATTTGATTTTCTTTTTCAAGCAGTTTTTCTTCCATCAGCTTACGATCGGTTATATCAAGGTTTACTGCTAAAATGCCAAAAGGATTTCCTTTACTGTCTTTTAACAGAACTTTGTTACCAATGTACCAGTATTCTTTACCATCTGTTGATGTAAAGTTTCTTTCAATATTTTCTAATGGTTTTCCCGTCTTGATTATTTCTTCTTCATCGTGTTTGCTTTTTTCTGCGTAATCATATGAGAATAATTCATAATTAGTTTTCCCAAGTATTTCTTCTACTGATTTTTTCCCTGCAAATAATGCCTCTGCTTTATTTGCAATAATTCTTCTGCCGTTTAAATCTTTTACATATATCGGATTTGGAATACTATCAATTATATTTTTTAGTAATGTTCGCTCATTAGATAATTCTTCTTCAGCACGTTTACGCTCTGTGATATCACGGGCTACGGCGATTACAACTTTTTGATTAAAATAAATTCCCGGTGCAACACTAACTTCTTTAGGGAAAATGGTTCCATCTTTTTTAATACCCCAAAATTCAAACTGCTGCGGTTTCCCTTCAAAAGCTTTCTGCACAGCAGTTTTTACAAATTCAAGATCGTTTTTGTTCGGGGCAGATAAAATCTCAGGCGTCTTACCAATAAGAAATTCTCGCGGATATCCATACATCTTTTCAGCGGCTTTATTCACTTCAAGGAAATAACCATCTTCATCCTGTATATAAATTGTTTCAGTAACGCTATCAATAATTCCCCTGTAAGTAATTTCAGAAATACGTAATTGTTCATCGGCTAATTTTTGTTCTGTAATATTTTGCACTGCACCATAAACGCCAATTACTTTTTTTTCTTGATCATCCCAGACCGGATGCGCATATACTCTAACCCAAGCAGTATTGCCATTTTTAGTAATGGTTCTTACTTCCGTAACAACTTGTTTATTCTTCCGCAGGATTTCCATATCCAGTCTATCAATTTCTACATCATCGGGATGTAAAGCAGCAAGCCAACCGCCCCGGGCAGTATATTCCTCAAAAGTATAACCGGTGATATTCTCAAAAGCTCCGGCAACCCAATTAAGCTTTATTGAACCGTCTTCAGTTAAAGATGATGAAAAAACGTAGTCAGATACTAAATTTGAAATAAGACGATATCGCTCTTCACTTTTTTGGAGGGCTTCTTCGGCTTTTTTACGCTGGGTGATATCATTGTAGGAAGAGAGAAAATGATTAACTGTTCCGTCATCATTACGCTGGCAAACAACAGAAAGGGTAACATAAATTATGCTGCCATCTTTTTTTATAAATCTTTTATCAATTTCATAATGATCTATTTTGCCATCCAGTGCCTGTTGGAAAAAATTTAAGTTTAGATCTAAATCATCAGGATGAGTAAGGGAATCCCAGGTAAGCCCGATTAATTCCTCTTTAGTATATCCAAACATTTCGCATAGCCGTTGATTAATCTCACGCCAGGTTTTATCAGGTCCGGTAACACTTAATCCGATTGAGCCCGAATCAAAATAAGATTTAAATTCTTTACGGCTTTTATGCAAAGCATCTTCTGCAAGTTTGCGTTCTGTAATATCGGTAATTGTTCCTTTTAATCTTACCGGTTGTTTGTTTTTATCCAATTCAAGTTCACCCAAACCGTGAACCCATCGTTCTTTACCATCTTTAATTCTTATGATTTTATATTCTTTATCAAATCTTTTGCGTTTTCCTATAACTTCTTCCATAACATATTTATTCATAGTTTCCCGCCAATCAGGATGAACTAAAGCTACCCAACCTTCTAAAGAACGGGTGTAGTTTTTATCAATTCCAAAAATCTCATCAAGAATTTTTGAACTGCTCCAGGAACCTTTAGATAAATCCCAAACATAGCTGCCCAATCGAGCAATCTTTTGTGATTCCTGCAGAAGTTGTTCGCTTTCCTCCAATTCCTTTCGGGTTTTATATGCTTCAGTTACATCGGAAAATACTAATACAACACCTTTAATATTTCCCTTACTATCTTTAATTGGCGCTGCACTATCCGCAATGTTTCTTTCTGTACCATCGCGGGATATAAGGATTGTGTGATTTGCCAGCCCGATTACTTTGCCCGTTTTAATTACTTTTTCAAAAGGACTTTCAACTCTTACCCGGCTCTCCGCATTTATAATTTTAAATACTTCACTAAGTTTTTTTCCTCTTGCATCATTTAGCTTCCAGCCGCATAATTTTTCTGCAGTTGGATTCGTTCTGATTATAAACCCCTTATCGTCAGTTGAAATTACTGCATCACCAATTGAACTAAGAGTAATTGAAAGCAGTTCTTCACTTTCACGCAATGCTTGCTCTGCTTCTCTTTTTACTTTTTCTTCTTCAATAAATTCTAAAGCAAACGATAAGTCCATAACCATCTCATCAAGAAGATTTATTTCCTCATCAGTAAAAAAGAATGGTTGTGAAGAGTAAAGAGTGAATGATCCAACAACTTTACCAAACACTTTAATCGGAAAAGATGCAGAAGATTTGTAACCGTACTTAATAGCATCTTTCCGCCAGGGAAGCATTCTTTTATCTGATTCAATATTATTAGAAATAACGTGCTTACCGGTTTTTACTGCTAAACCCGTCGGTCCGCCGCCGCGCTTTTTATCATTCAAATCAATATTTATTTTTTTTAAGTAATCTTTAGTAACACCTGCTGAAGCAATTACTTTTACTTTATTATCTTCTCTATCCAGCATTCCAATCCATGCCATTGTATAGCCGCCATTATTAACAGCAATACGGCATATACTTTTAAATAATTCTTTGGCATTTCTTGTTCGGACTATCGTTTGATTAACATCGCTTAAAACTGAATAAACTTTATTTAGTTTATTTATTTTTTCCTCAGCATTTTTTTGATCGGTTATATCTCTGGCAGTTACAAGTGCAGCTTTACGACCGTTATAATTTATTGTGTGAGATGTTATCTCAACATCAATAACTTTTCCGCTTTTTAATTTGTGTCTCCAATTTTGGGATTGTTGAAGTGCCGGACGCTTTTTAGAAACATCTTTCAATAGTCGTTCAATATCTTCTTTTGGTCTGATGTCTTTAAGCGTCATTGAAAGGAATTTTTTTCGCGAGTAGCCGTACTTTTTTATGGCCGCATCATTCACTTCCAGAAAGGCGAGAGACTGTATATCGTAAATCCACATTGGCAGTGGATTATTCTTGAAGAGCAGATCAAAATTTATTTGATTAATTTTTGCTTCAGGGGACATAAGTCCTCCTTTAATTTAAGTTAATAACTGAAGTTACGCACATTTGATAAAAACCTTCGAGGTTTTCTGAAATAATTAAGAATTTTTCTATTATTTTAACTGCATTTTTAGCCAAACCTCGAAGGTTTCGCAGATTTGCGTAAGGTGACTTAATAACTGAAGTTACGCAAGACAGTAAATGATGAATGTCATACCCGCGAAAGCGGGTATCCACTGTGCTAAAATAAGCGAAAAATGGATTCCCACTTTCGTGGGAATGACAATATAAGAGCTTAAAATTCATTTTGCGTAACTTCAGTTAATAACTAAAGAATTTAGCCAGGATAAAAATAGTATAAAAAAATGATTTTCCAGTGTTCATAAAGAACACGATCTGGCTTTAAAAGAAAGAGGTTAAATAAAAAAAGTGCTACCCGAATAAAGATTTACAGATTCCGGATAGCACTCTGAAAAAAGATATGCAAATTATTATTTCACAAGATTCATTTTTTTGGTTTGTGCAAATTTTCCAGCTTGCATTTTTGCAAAATAAATTCCACTTGCAACTCGGTTTCCGCGGTTATCGCTTCCATCCCAGGTTACTTCATAATTGCCGGGTTGATATAATTCATAATCAACAAGACTTTTAATAAGATTTCCCTGTATATCATAAACCTCTAACTTAACTTTTTCAGTTTGCGGAAGCGAAAATCTTAATGTTGTGGATGGATTGAATGGATTAGGATAATTCTGACTAAGAACAAAAGAACTTGCCTGACCGCCAACATCTTCTACTCTTGTTTGTGAAGCATGAGCTGTTTGATGACAAGGTGTGCATTCCAATTTTGTCATAACATTATTAAAAACTGCGCTTCCGTGACAAGATAAGCATGCTGTAACAGTAGCAGGATCAGTATAAGTTGGAGCAAATGTACCGGCAAAATAGGCATTTAGCAGTTCAACAGTTTTAGCAGCTACATCACCAGTTATGCGGGCACATCTTTCTTTTCTTTCAGTATCAGAAACTTTTTTCTGCGCAACGATACACCACTCCGTAACTGATGCGTGACAAAGCGGGCTTCCTGAAACATTCCGGGGTAAATCCTGATCGTATTTGTGCACAAGATATTGCCCATTTAATGCAACCTGATTTGCCTGAGCAGTTGGAAGTTCAGCTTGTTCGTACCAGCCCCAAAGTTCTGAAATTAGTGGACCAGATGCTGCTTTTGAAGTTACCAAACTAATCAATGCAGCTCCGCCGTTCAAACAACCGCATAAAACACCCCAGGCATTTCCTCCGCCTCTTCCGTAAAGCATAACTTCCATCGGCAGATTTGTCCATGGATCACCAACTGTATTTGCAAGTGCTGTAGTGATTGCACCAAAAGTTCCGGCACAACAATCTTTATCATTCCAATATAGGTAATGAGCTTGAATTCTTACTGCTTCAGGATCAAGCTGTTGGTAAGGCCAGGGCCAAGGTGTAACCATTGTTTTTGCTTGGGTGCTGGCTGTAGTAACCAGACTTGATATCCCGGCAACTGCAGTCATTCCCACTGCAGCTTTCGATGCATTCAAAAGAAAATCTTTTCGGGTAACGTTCTTGTTCATAATTTTTACTCCATTCATTTTAATTTGATTTAATACTTATTTGATTAGAATAATTTTCAATTACAGTTATTGCTTTTTTAATTAGCAGGTTTGCTGGAACTTCATTGATTGCCATTTTGAAGTAAGTTAATGACGTTTTGTAGTTGCAGTACATCCACAAAATCCCTAATGCTATATAGGTCTGGAATTTATTTTCATATTTGAAATCACCCTTTTCAATTTGGGAAATCAATTCATTGCAAGGGCAAAATTCCTCGTCCTGTTTAGTTCTTATAATTGTGTTTATATCATTTTCAATTAATTGAAGAAATAGTTTTAATGCTTTTTCAAGTTTGTAGGTTTGGGTATAACAGATAATTAATCTTTTTAAGATTTTTGGCTCTGATAATTCTTTAGAGGATAGTTTTTCGTAAGTATGCTCAGCAAGCAAATAATTTTTTAATTGGAAGTAATGATTGCCTAACATTTCACTCATAACAATTGATTTTACGCAATTATCCTGCCGAAATAATTCTTTAATTGCGGCAATTATTTGAGGGGGTAGTTCAACGATTTGTTGTAGGATTCAGCTTAGATTTGTTCTTAACTACTTTATTATTTAGATGTTATTGATTTTTGCAACAAGATGATGCAGATGCAACGGTTGCAACAAGATTATTTTATTTTTTTCTGATATCAGACAGGCAAAAAAAAGTGCTACCCGAATGAAGATTTACAGATTCCGGATAGCACCTTATAGGGGCGTCAATTTATTTAATTTACCTATTTCATTATCACAAGTTTTTTGGTTTCAGAAAAATTACCGGATTTTATTTGATAGAAATAAATTCCGCTTGTTAATCCTGAAGCATTAAATTCAACATCATAATATCCCGCATCTTTTGATTCATTAACTAATGTCTTTACAATATTTCCTAAAGCATCATAAACATTAAGTTGAACAAAACCGGATTGCGGAATTGAGTAACTGATTTTTGTTGTTGGATTAAATGGATTAGGATAATTCTGATTTAAAGTATAATTCATTCCAAATACAACAGTCACTTCAATTTCTTTTGAAAATTCATAAGTGCCGTTAAAGTTAATTTGTTTCAAGCGATAAAGATATTTACCGCCTCTTTCCGACTTATCTGCAAAACTATAATTGTGCATTTCTGTAGTGGTGCCATTTCCTTTAACAAAACCAACTGTTACAAAATCACCAGCTAATTTTTTCTGAATTTCAAATCCACTGTTATTTGTTTCTGTAGCAGTTGTCCATTCCAACAAAACCTTATTAGAATTAACAGTTGCAGTAAATGACGATAGCTCAACAGGTACAGTTGGTAAAGTTGTAAAACCAAGTTTTGTTAGTGTTGCATCATCCAATGGTTCAGCATAGTACATATGAATGTTATCAACATCAGAAGTGATGTAACGCCATTTTGTTGGATCGGAAGTGAGATTCATAACATCACCATCATAAGTAGCAAAATCAAATTTAAGCGATGTTTTCCAGTCGGATGGAATTGGAACAACACCAACCGGAGTAATCAATGTCTTATTGGTCTCATCCCACTTTGTCATTGTAATTTTTTGGCTTGCGTTATATTCGTTAATTGCGGCAACGCTGCCTCCCATATTTACATGGCAATCGGTGCAGGTTCTTGCATTTTTCTGAATTAGATGGCTTCGGAACGGAGCAATGATAACATCTGTTTTACCATTGTAAGTATAAGTCATAAATGTTCCGGTTGTAACTTTTCCGTTTCGTTTTATAAGCAGTTCAAATCCTTTAATTTTTTTCAATGGTCTGTTTTTGCCAGTAGCAAGTAACGTTTCAAAATGGCAATTGGTGCAAGAGACGATCGAAGTTGTGTGGCAAGCTAAACAATCTACTTTGCCGGTTTTTGCATGAGTATCATGTGAGGCATTTGATGATAATCCACTTAATGGATGACAGTCAACACAACTAGTTTTTGAAGAGCCTGGATCAAGCCAGGAAGCATATGCAGTACCATCTCCGTGCATTTCATCTTTTTTATGGCAGGACATGCAAGTCAAACCAGCTTTACGATGAACGTCTCCCGTTGCTGTTGAATCGGGGTACATTTGTCGTTCATACACCTGTCTATTATGGCAGTTATAACAAGTTTGTTGTGCAACCGTGCTGCCTGCTGCAAAATTATGGCAATCATTACAACTTGGTGTATATGTAGCGGAATTAATGTCTGTTCCATCAGGATATTTCTCGGTGGTTGAGTGACATTTTAGACAGGCAAGATCTGTCATTGGAATATTAGTAATTAATTCCATACCACCATTTTCTTTGGCGTAAGCTGTAACTTTACCTTGTCTGGTTGCGTGCAGACTGGTACTAAAAAATGCCTGCGAAAAAACGGCAGTTGTAAAACAAAAAACAAAAAGAACAGTAATTAGTTTTTTCATTTGTCTAACCTTTTTTATTAATTAAGATATGTTTATTAATTAGTCCGATTACATTATTAAGAAATTTATTTTCCGTCTCGATTTTTTGTGCCTCTTCAAAATATTTTAAAGAGACTTCGATATCACAGTAAAGCCAAAGCATTCCCAGATTTATAATATCATCCGAAGATTTGGGTGGATTAAAATTATTTTCCAATGATTTTATAAGCTCCGGACAGGGACAATCTTCATCTTTAATATCTTTATTGATAATTGTCAGTGGATATTCTTTAATTAATTTTATTAAATAATTTTGTGCTGTAGTAAGATTCCCCTGAGTGATATGGCAGATAATTAATTTCTTTAAAACATTAGCAGGATAGTCATTATCAAATGCTCTGGTATAAGCATCAATTGCCTGCGTAAAATTTCTTGATAAAAAGTAATGATTACCTAACATTTCACTCATAGTGCTTTAACTAATGCAAAATGCTTGCCTATGAAAAAATGGATTTATGAATTGTAATGATGGGCAACTGTTGCAAAAACATTGCAACGGTTAGTGCAAAAACTTTATAAGATATTTAATGTTAAGAGGTTAAGAGATTTGCAACAATTCGTTGAGCGTAACGTTAGATTTAATTTATACCCATAGCTTTTAGCTTGCGCCAAAGAGTTGTTCTGTCAACGCCCAAAATCTGGGCAACCTTTGTTTTGTTCCATTTGTGCTGATTGAGTAATTCGAGCAGAGAAGTATTTTCAAACGGAACTTGTGCATCGGGTATAACATTATTTTTTTGACTGCAAAAAATATTTTCTCTAATCTTTGCCGGAAAGGCACAAATGCACAAACTCTTCTCAGGTTTGTTTCTAATCACTGCATACTCGATAGCATTTTCAAGTTCACGAATATTGCCGGGCCAGTGCCATCTGGTTAGATGCTCAATACATTCATCTTCAATAAAGGGAATGTTTTTTTTATAAATGATCGAAAACTTTTTTAAGAAGTGATTTGCAAGAAGTGTAATATCATCTAAACGTTTTCTTAAAGGAGGCAGATTGATGTGGATAACATTTAAGCGATAGAATAAATCTTCCCTGAATTTTCCTTCTGCTATTGCCTTTTCTAAAATTGTATTTGTTGCCGTAATAATTCTAACATCAACAGATTTTGTAATTGATTCACCAAGACGTTCAAATGTTCCGTCCTGCACAACGCGTAAAATCTGCGGCTGCATTGAAAGCGGCATCTCACCAATTTCATCTAAAAAAATCGTACCGCCATCAGCAAGTTCAAATCGTCCTACTCTCTCTTTTTGTGCATCAGTAAATGCACCTTTAGCATGCCCAAATAATTCGCTTGCCAAAAGGTTATCCGGAATAACAGAGCAGTTTACTTTTACATATTTATTTTTACTTCTCTTACTTAAAGTTTGAATGGCATTTGCAATAAGTTCTTTTCCGGTACCGGTTTCCCCCGTTATTAAAACAGGTGCGTCAGAGTCGGATATTTGTTCGATAAGTGTAAAGATTTCTTTCATGCTTTTTGAATTAGAAATCATTCCGTGAAAATTAGATTCCTGTTTAAGCATTCCTTCAATCTTTCTCAGGATTGATAGATCCCTGAATGTTATTACGCCGCCTGCAGGATTATCCTTTTCATCTTTTAACAAAGCCGCATTTAATCTTATTGGAATGGGAGTTGAATTTTTACATTCAATCTGACTATCGTAATCAAATATACTTTTACCAAATTTTAATATTCTTGCTATGGGGCAATTTTCAGAACAGTATTCAGACTTAAAAACATTTTTGCAAATCTTTCCAATTACTTCATCCTTTTGAAAACCGGTCATTAAACTGGCGGCTTCGTTGATAAAAGTAATTTTAAATTCTTTATCAACTGTTATCACACCTTCAGCTAATGAATTTAATATCGTGTCTGTTTTTTGCTCTTCCATTTTCTATTATACGTTTAAGATTAAATAAACACCGCCCAAAATTACCAAAATTCCGCAAATTCTTTTTATCCATAAAATTATTTTTGACTCTTCAGACCAGTTTAAATATTGTTGAACTTTTTTAGATAAAGTTCCTGCTCCAACAATTACAGAACAATGCCCGATACCAAAAGCCAGTAATAACATTGATGCCGATGCGAAGTTTGTTTGTGCTGTCTGAAAAACAATTCCAAGTACGGGAGCCATATATGCAAACGTGCAAGGACCAAGAGCAATTCCGAACAGAAGTCCTAAAATCAATGCTGCTAGCAGACCCTTGGATTTTGTTTGATGTAAACCAATTGTATTCCAATCAATCTTAATAATATCCAGAAGATAAAGACCAACAAGAAAAAATATCCCTGCAACAAGATAATTTCCTACTGCGCCAACATCACCCATTAATCTTCCAAGTGATGCAGTGATTATTCCAATTGCAGCAATCGTAATTAAAATTCCAACTGCAAAAATTAATGAGATATAGAAAGTCCTTTTTATCGAAATCTTTCCTTGAGAATTTAAGTAACCAATTATTAATGGAATGCTTGAAAGATGACAGGGCGATAAAAGTATCGATAACACACCCCATCCTAAAGATGCGAGAAGTGCAATCCAAAAATTATCGTAAAGTGCTGTGCTTAATGCTGTAAAAATATCTTCAATCATAAAATCCTTTTAACTGTTATATTGTTTAATTGTTTAACTGTTTTACTTTAAAATTGTTGATTATCAAATTGCTTGAACCTGTACAGATCTTCAGCAATTGAACAATTTAGCAATTCAACAATTAGACAATTAGACAATCGATCTATTTCTTCTTTACTGTTAAGCCTTTGCCCTGTAAAATTTTATCTATCTCTGCTTCGGGATAAAATCCTTCGTGGCGATGAAATTCTTTTCCATTCTCATCAAGAAAAACCTGAGTTGGGATTAATTTGATCCCGTATTTTTCAGCATAAGGTCTTTGTTCGTTAGTCCAAACATCATAAAAAATAACTTTCACCTGTCCGCCATATTTTGCCTCGATTGCTTTCATAACCGGTTGCATTTGTTTGCAAGGAATGCAGTTAACAGAACCGAGTTCTATAAAAGTTACTTTAGCAGTGTTAGTTTGATTAATAATATTTTCACTGTTATTATTTTTATTATTCCCATTTGTGCTGAAAGAAATATATACAATTACAGCAGCAATTAAACCGATAATTGATAATAATTTCATTTATGCCTCCTTTAACCATTTAAGAATTACATCATCTTTAGGTACAATACCAAAGCTTTTAACTTGTTCATTTACAACCAGAGCAGGCGTCATCATTATTCCATAGTTCATCATTTCATTTATGTCTTCAACTTTGATAATATCTGCTTCAATATTATTTGTGCTTACAATATTTCTAACCTTTGATTCAAGTGTTCTGCATTTAGAACAACCCGGACCAAGGACTTTTATTGAAATCATATTACTTATTCTCCTTATTAATTTTTTGAATAATCATTTCTCTTATTTTATCTGAATTGGGTACACCGCCAATATAAAATCTACAAGCTAAGGATGGCTCTGCAGGAACTGAAACTCCCTCAATATCTTCACCATTAATTAGCAAAGTTGGTGAACCACGAAATCCAACTTGCTTGGCTGTTGCCTCGTCCTCGACTAATATTTTATGCAACTCAATTTTATCTTCCAAACCTTTGATTGCTTCTGAAATATTATTCTGCATTTTGGTATGATTCGGACATCCTTCAAAATATTGAAACTCAAGTTTTAATTTCATTTGATTCTTTCCTTTATTTTTCTCTATAGTACTCTTTTTATTTCTGTAGTTCCCTGTGTAACTTTTTTTCGTTACACGGAGAAAATCTGAGAAAGCACAGAGAACCACCGGAAATTATTATAATTTATTATTCATCCCAGAAATACATTTTTGCTTCTGTTGATTGAGGATGAGTATTCTGTATTTCCTTTAATGTTTTTCTTAACTGTGAGTTATCCTTTATTTTGATGTAACGAGCTGTTTCTCTTGCAACCAAAAGTTTTGGATAAAAAGATGTTTTAACTAAATCATCAATATCTTTATCAATGATTTTGATAATATCATCATACCTTCCGCGAGGCATAATTGTTTCGGCAATTCCTAATCTTAACATTGCCCTAAATTCATCTGCCGGCAGATAACCATTAAAATGGTAAAACGAATTTCCATTCTGATCAAGAAAATAAAAAGCCGGAGTCCAGTATGCACCTAATAATTTTCTGATTTCCCTGTCTTTAATTAAATCTTGTTTTAGCAGAACAAACCATTCGTTCATTTCATCAATTACATTCTGATCTTTGTAAGTTGTTGCATTCATTTTTTTACAACCACCGCAATTATCCATTTCAAATTGAAGAAGAATTGGTTTGTGAGATTTTAATGATTCTTCTTTTGCTTGTTCAAGATTATTTAACCAGTTCATAAATTATCCTTATTCATTTATTACTGTAATCGTTGTATCCGCTTTTATATTATCTGTAACAGGACAGCGGCTTTCTGTTTCCCTCAACCATTCTTCTTTTTCTTCATCAGTTGCGCCGGGCATATCCGCGTTAACCGTAACAACAATATTTTGAAATCCCGCACGCTCTTCAAACGAGCAGCCAAGAAAAGTACAAGGATTCATAACTCCTTCGATCTTTACTTTCATACTGTTCAGAGTCAATCCTTTTTGTCGTGCAATTTCGTGTCCTGTTACATTCAAACATCCGGCAAGGGACATCAACAA
This sequence comes from Ignavibacteriaceae bacterium, assembly GCA_036796535.1. Taxonomy (GTDB): domain Bacteria; phylum Bacteroidota; class Ignavibacteria; order Ignavibacteriales; family Ignavibacteriaceae; genus IGN3. The sequence continues at coordinate 22,293 of DAIRCT010000027.1, read as the reverse complement.
AACCTGAATCGGCGATGGACCTTCATCTGTGCCGCCCATTCCTTTTGGTTCGTCTATAATTAATTTGAATTTACCGGCTTGGAGATTCATCTTAGTTGGATTTTCACTTTCGCCGGTAATTAATACTTTCATTTCTCTTTTTTGTGTTGCCATATATTCCTTCTTACTTTTAGTTTAATTTATAATATAGATTGCTTCGTCATTTCATTCCTCGCAATGACGATCGACTTGTCATTGAGAATCCGTCAGCTGACGGATGGAGTAATCTTACTAATTTATTTTTACAATTTAGTTTCACTAACCAGAACAACACCTTTTTCCTTAATAAAATTCCTTACCTCATCAGCAAAAGTAGATATGTCTGCTTGCTCTGTTGAAGTAACCTCAAACGAAGAATAACAAGGGGCACCCTCATCGGCACCTTTCATTGTTGGTACTTGCATCTGAAAATTTACTACATCATAAGGACGATTTGCAATAAGTGATTTTAAATGTTTTGGTAATTCTTTTGCTCCAAATTGTCCGGCTAATTCAAATTTAACCCGGGATGATATTTTTGAAATCTGCGATTCAAGTCTGACTCTGTCTTCCTGAACTTTTTTCTTCTCACGTTTTTCTTTTCCTTCTTTTCTTACTTCTTTAAATATCTTATACTCTTTTTCAAATTTCCATATAAGATCACGTCCGGGAAAAGTTATTGCTTCGGTTGGACAGACAGTTGAGCAAGTTGAACATCCAACCATACAATTATAATTTCTTTCTACAACAGCTTTGCGTGTTGATTCATCATATTCAAAAACTTCGCGTCCACAGCTAATGTAGCAGAGTTCACATCCGATACATTTTTCAGCAGTAATGGTTGGATACCAGGGAATTTCTTTCCTTGGTATTCCGTGCCAAAGCTGGTTTGATAAATCTTTTGCCATATTTGCTTCTCCTAAAATTTACGATTGTTTAGATTGCTTCGTCATTTCATTCCTCGCAATGACGATCGACTTGTCATTGCGAATCCCGATTTATCGGGATGAAGCAATCTGTAAGATTTATAATGTCATCCCATACGGTTTTGGAAAAGCATTCATAAACAAGTTAAAGTTTTCCATAACAGATTTAGAGTCATTTTTTTCTACGGCTTCAATCCATTTTGTAACCGAGGATTTTAATGGTTCATAAGCTTCTTCAAAATTTTTGTTCTCAAATGCTTTTGCTTTTCCATCAACATTATTTAACAAGTTCTTTATAATTGTTAGACTTTCTTTTGCACCACCAATATTTTTGGCGTTATACATATCCATTGTACCACGAATTTCGGCTCGAAGAGAAAACATTAAATCTGTCAAGTCCATCAAGCCGTTGTTCTTGTGCATTCTTCCAAAAATACGGCAGAAGTTACCACAAAAATTTTGTACCAATCTATACTGTTTTTTTTCAACTCTCTCTTTTACGATTGCTAAATTGTCTTCAAGATCTTCAAAGTAAGTTTTCCATAATGGATCGTTTGCATATTCAGAAGGAGGATTATCAGCATATTTATTTTGTAAAACTTTTAACTCAGAAGAAAGTTCAGCTAAATTATTTAGCATTTTCTGCGGATCAAAAGTTTTCATATCTCGAAGCATACCGCAAGTCATAACAGCTTTTTTATGCCAGGATGCTGCTTCTTTGTCAAA
>DAIRCT010000027.1:16383-20523 GCA_036796535.1 Ignavibacteriaceae bacterium | reverse complement strand
AAAGAGAAATACCAGCAGTAAGCCAAACACCAATCCACCAATAACTGCAATTGCCATTGGCTTTAGCAATTCTGTTCCTTCACCGATGCTTAATGCAAGCGGAAGCAACCCGATTATTCCAACAATGTCCGTCATCAATATAGGACGAAGACGAACAACCGCAGCTTTCTGAATTGCATCAATCAAACTCATTCCTTGTTCACGCAACTGATCAATAAATGTTATCAGAATTACACCTTGATTAATTTCAATTCCAGCAAGGATGATAAAACCAATCATTACCGTAACGCCAATCGGTTGATTTGTTAAATACAATGCGTAAGAAACGCCAATCAATGAAAGCGGAACACGAATAAGAATTATGAACGGTTTGATGAAATCTTCAAAGTTTATAACCAACACCACGTAAGCAAAAAACATAGCGATAAGAAGAATGATAATCATCGTATTGAAATTTTCGCTCAGCATTTGCGACTGTCCGCCAAAATTAATTTTGTAACCAGCGGGCAAAGTGAATGTTCTCAATAATTTTTGAACATCAGCAGTTGCTTCACCAACAGTTCTTCCCTGAACATTTGCTGTTGCTTTGATAACACGGTTCTGATCTTTCCTATCAATTTCCAGTGGTCCGGAACGCTGCTCAACTTTCGCAATCGTGTTTAATCTTATCTTACTTCCATTGTTCGGATAAACAGAAAGATTTTCAACATCGCTTATGCTTTTAATATCTGTCTCATCAACAACAATTCGTATCGGGTAGTAATAACCTTTCTCTTTGAATTGAGTTGGGACATTACCATCAATACTTGATTTGATTGTACTAGCAACTTGATTTACACTTAAACCCTGATCAATTGCTTTTGTTCTATCAACAAATATTTGATACTCCGGTTTTGTAATATCAATAGAAACGTCAATGCCTGTAAGTCCATTAACTTGTTTCAGCAACCCAGAAACACGAGTTGCGTTCTCATAAATATTTTCAATCGGTTCGCTGCGAGGAGCAATTACTTCAACTTCAATATCAAAATCGCCGGTTTGTTTTATTCCTTTAAGCTTTGTGTGAAATACTTTCATTTTCAAACCCGGGAATTTTATATTCTGCTGAACCAACGGAGTAAGCCATTCCACATATTCGTCAGTTGTTTTCGGTCGTTTAGTGGGACTGACAAGCTGAATATTTACTTCACCTTCGTTCGCGATTTCATAAGTTACAAGTCCCCAAATTTTACCGCCTGAAAGTGAAGAGTATTTATCGATATATGGCTGGTCTTTCACAAAATTTTCGATTTGAGAAATTACTTTGTGAGTTTCTTCCATTGAAGAACCGGTTGGCATTTTTATTTTGATTGTAATTAATCCGTCATCTGCTTTCGGAAGAAATTCAGAACCGATTTTGTTTAAGAAAATCATTCCAACGAAAAATAATCCGAGCGTTAGCAGCATTATAATCCAACGGAACTTTAACACCCAACGCAAAGTTGGTTTATATGGTTTAATAATAAGATGAATTAACCCATCGGCAAGTTTGGATACAATCCCTTTTTTAACGTGAACCGGTTTACCTTCTCTGAAAAATAATGAAGTGAGTGTCGGAGTTAATGTTAACGCAACAATTAAAGATAGCGTGATTGTGATAGCCACTGTGATAATCAATTCTCTAAATAATAGTGAGACTAATCCTGGAACCAAAAGGAACGGAAGGAACAAAGCGATAAACGTTAGAGTTGCAGTAAGAACAGCACCGCTTACTTGCGTTGCACCTTTCTGCACGGGATGAAGTTCTTCCGGTTCTTCTTCCTGAATACGAGTAATGTTTTCTAGAACAACGATACAATTATCAAGCAGAACAGTTATTGCTACAACCAAGCCGCCAAGAGTAAATATGTTGATTGAAAAATTCAGCAATTGCATAAAGAAGAAAGTGCCGAGCAAAGTAACCGGCAAAGTAAGCGAAACTATTAAGACTCTTTTCCAGCCAGTTAAAAAGAATGCCGTGATAAGAACAACCAAAAGCGCTGCAATTAAAGCTGCGTCCCGAACTCCGGCAACTGCCGCTCGGATATATTCAGCTTGATCGTAAATTATATCCATCTTAATCGAAGGTGGAATGACTGATTTTAATTCTTTTAATTTTTTTGCTACTAAGTCAGAAACTTCAATTGTGTTTGCACCGGTTTGTTTGAAGACAGAAAGCTTTACGCCTTCCAACTGATTTAATTTTGTTTTTAATCTTTGAACCGCATAAGCGTCTTTAACATCAGCAACATCTTTTAAGAGAACTAATCCTTCGTTCTTTCCTTTTGAGATTATAAGATTTCCAATTTCATTTACATTGGAGAATTCACCAACAGTTCTAACAATATAATCCCGTCGGGATGAAGTTACTCTTCCGCCGAGAAGTTCCAGATTTTCGTCCCTCAATCGTTGCGCAACTTTATCAACAGATAATCCGTAACCTTGTAATTTTATTGGATCGATATGGACACGGATTTCTCTTTTAAGTCCGCCAGTAATTTCTGTTCCCGCAGTTCCTTCAATCGAAGTGAATTGGTCCTGAAGTTCATTCTCAACATAAGTTCGCAGTTTTGTCAAATCCATTTGATCGGAAGTGATAAGCAAATCCATTACCGGTAACTGCGAAGGATCGGCTTTGAACACCAAAGGTTCTTCAGCGTCTTTCGGTAAATTTTTTCGTACCTGCCCCAACTTGGAAAGAACATCCTGATATGCGATATCACGATCAGCATTATAAGTAAAGTTCACCTGAAGTGCGTACAAACCTTCAGTGCATTGAGTTTCCATATAATCAAGATTATCAACCGTGGCAACTTTTCGCTCGATAACAGTTGCGATGTTATCCTCAATTTCCTCAGGAGTAGCGCCGCGCCAGGTTACATAAACTTTAACCATTGGATAAGTTATATCCGGCAAAAGATTTGTTGCAAGCTGTGTGTATCCAAGAACACCAACCACAACAATTGCAATCATCAAAATGATTATTGTTGCCGGTCTTCTAATTGCGTGATAAGAAAGTCCGCCTTGCTTAACTGATGACGTTGATTGTTTTTCAACAGAGTTCATTTTTTTCTCTTAATTTTTGTATAAACTTTAACATTCATTTAATATTCTATATCATCAAACCATTTGAATAAATAAGCATCGTGATATTCAACATTAAATGCCTTTAATATTTTTTTGTATTCTTCTTTGAACGATAATTGTTTATGATGTTTTTCTTGATTGACAATATATTTTATAACATTATCAATCTGTGAATGTGAATATGAGAAAGCTCCATATCCTTCCTGCCAATGAAAATTCCCTTTAAGCCATTTTTTATCATTTATAAAATTTCCGGATGATATTTTTATATCTTTAACTAATTCAGAGATTGCATTCTTTGGATTTAATCCTATAAAAATATGGCAATGATCGGGCATTGAATTTATAGCAAGCAATTTATTCCCTTTGTTCTGAATAATTCCGGTTGTGTATTTCATTAATTCATCTTTAAAAGAAGAAAGGAGCAACCTGTCTCTATGTTCTACAGCAAATACCAGATGGATATATAATTGTGTATATGTGTTTGCCATATTTGTACCTTATTTTTATTTATTGAACTCCTAACGGAGTTCGATTGTGTTAGGTCTTATCAACTCTTCTACAAATATTGAACTCCTATCGGAGTTGCTTCCTAATTGTTTTTTTCGTTTATAATTAAAAATCTATTTAATTGAACATTCCACATTTCACATTCCATAAATTAGTCTATCAATTTCATCTGTTTCTCTATAGAACCAACATATTTCTAACATTATGCTCTTCTACAAATATTCAACTCCTATCGGAGTTGCTTCCAAATTGTTTTTTCCGTTTATAATTAAAAATCTATTTAATTGAACATTCAACATTTCACATTACATAAATTAATCTATCAATTTCATCTGTTTCTCTATAGAACCAACATATTTCTAACATTATGCTCTACTACAAATATTGAACTCCTATCGGAGTTCGATTTTGTTAGGGCTCATCAATTCTACAAATATTAAACTCCTATAGGAGTTTTTTTCAAATTGATCTTTGTCCTTCATAAGCAAATGTCTATTAACATCCCAAATAATTTCATATCCCATA
>DAIRCT010000027.1:14867-16283 GCA_036796535.1 Ignavibacteriaceae bacterium | reverse complement strand
TTTGTCCTTCATAAGCAAATGTCTATTAACATCCCAAATAATTTCATATCCCATAAATCAACTGTCAATTCCGTCTATCTTTGCTCCGTAGGAGCTAAATATTTGTAGAAATATAGAAACCCAAACCACCTGCACTCCGTAGGAGTGCAATATTATTTTGCAAAACATTTTTATTTCTCTTCCTTCTTCATCTGTTTCGCTGGTTTTTGAACCATTACCTTCATTCCATCTTTCAAAAGTTCTTGACCCATCACAACAATTTTCTCGCCTTCATTCAAACCGGATATTACTTCAGTTACTTTTTCATTTGATATACCGGTTGTAACAACTTTTTGATGAGCAACTGTATCTTTAATAGCATAAACTATTTTCTCACCCTTTTGGTTAACAATGAAAACATCGTTGGGAACAGTCAGAGCTTTATCTTTTTTATCGGTCACAAGCTCAAGTTCAGCCATCATTCCCGGCGTAATTTCTTTCGTTCCATTCATAAGTTTTAATTCAACTGGGAAATTTCTTGTTATGGGATCAATTTGTTGATACTTTAGAGTTACGACTGCAGAAAAATCTTTTTCAGGGAAGGCATTAAACTTTACTTTTAACTTATCGCCAGGTTTTATTTTAGAGAACAAATCTTCGGATACGGATGATTTAATGATGAGAGAATTGAAATCAACAATAGTAAAAAGATTTTGTTTAGCAACAACAGCGCTTCCAGATTCTATAAATTTTTGTGTAACTATCCCGTTTAACGGAGAGATCACCGGAATGCCAAGAAATAATTTATCAGCGTATTCCAATTCTTTCTTTGCTTGTTCGAGTTGTGAATTAAGCTGAGAATATTCAGCGCTATTTGGAGATGTTTTTTCAAGATTAGATTTTAATTCATCAACTTTATTTTTAGTCTGTGATATAAGCGAAGTGCGCTCTTGAGAAGCAATTACTGCTAAGACTTTTTCTTTCTTTACAAATTGATTTTCCTGAACATTAAGCTGCTCAATATAGCCGTCAGAAGGAGCGACAATCGTTGTCGTCACTTTTGCTTCAACTGTTCCGGTTAGCTTAATTGATTTAGAAATTGGTGTAAGTTTAATCTCCTCAACTTTTACAAGCGGAGCTTTTGGTTTTGGTTTTTGCTCGGTTTCATTTCCACTTTTTGAACAGCCGATAATCATAATCATTACTGTTATGATTGATAATAATATTTTTGTTTTCATAAAATTTATTCCGTTATAAGTTTTAAAATCTTTTCTCAGTGTTTCTTAGTGTTTCTCTGTTGTTCTGTGTGTAACTTTTTTTGTTACACGTAGATCTTCAGATTTATTGACTAAATGGTAATTCATCACTTCCAATATTGTAATTAAGCTCTGCTATTGTTGATAATAAATCAATTACTATCTGGTTTAAGTTAAGTTT
>DAIRCT010000027.1:0-14767 GCA_036796535.1 Ignavibacteriaceae bacterium | reverse complement strand
TGCTCAACTTTTTCTTTAAAGTTAGAACCGCGGAAAAAAGGCAGCGAATAAGTAACAGATAAACCAACATTCCAGTTAAAATTTCCCATTGGCAGTTTACTATCTTCAACATTTGTAATTCCGAATGCATAGAAGTTCGGATAATATTCTTTGTTGAATAACTCGGCTTCTTTATTTCTCAATTCTTTTTGCGTTCTGATATTTTCAAGATCGGGATGTTTTTCAACCAATAAATTATTAAGCTCATCAACATTGTAACTTCTGTTCGAGTATTGATTCCACAATTCATCAATATTATCAACCGCATCAAACGAATCACCGAGTATATTTCCGCAAAGAACATTAATATTATTTTTCTGCACATCGAGCTGATTCTTTGCTTTTGCAAGTTCATCAAGAGCAACTTCAATTTGAACCTGTGCTTTAATTACATCAAGATTAGAGACTTTGCCAATACTGTAAAGTGCTTCGGCATTTTTAAGATGTTCTCTTAATTGATTAATTGCTTCTTCCTGAATTTGCACTGTACGTTTCGCTTTTAATAATTCCAGATAGTTTTTAGCAATTGAAAATGTAAATGCTTGCTTTAATTTTCTTGTAAAGTTTCTGTCAATATCAACTGTCTTATCCGCATAATCTTTTTGCAGCGAATTTTTACTCCAATCATAAATTAGCTGATTGATTCGGAAATCTGCATAAATATCATTTAAAGAATTGCCGAGAAGTTTTTGCTTGTTTGGTAAAAGATATTTCCAGCGGGAGATGTTAAAATCAAAAAAGATTTGCGGCAGATAATCTTTATCGAGAAAATCAATTTGTTTCAGCCCCGCCTGAATATTTTTTTCATTTGCTTTTAGCTGCGGATTATTTTGAAATGCAATATTAACAAGTTCATTTAAACTATATTCTTTGGTTTGAGAGTAAGTTGTATGAACCAACAATAATATTGTTATCAAAAAGTAAGTCACGTTATTCATTTTAATGATTCCATAAAATTCATAAAATAATTAATGAAAGAACTATTGTGGAAAGTATTATCCATAATGGATCGATCTTAAATCTTATAAGTGCTATTGCAGATAAAACAAAAATCACCCACGTTTGCCAGTTAATAAGAGACACTACTCCCAAACTTACAGTTATGTAAATAAGAAGACCGATAAAACCGGCAAGAATTCCTTTAACAAATACTTTAACCACCGGCAGCTTTGTAATTTTTCCGTGCAGTTCATATAAAAGAATTATTAGTAAAATCGAAGGTGAAAATATTGCGGTTGTTGCAATTGCAGCACCTATAATGCCGGCAACCTTAAAACCGATAAACGCTGCAGTTATCAAAATTGGACCTGGCGTTATTTGTCCCATAGCTATTCCATCGCTAAATTCTTTTAACGAAAGCCAGTGATGCACATTTATAGATTCGTGTTGCATCAATGGCAGTGAACTGTAGCCGCCGAAGGAAAACATACCAATCTTAAAAAAAGAAGTAAAAATTTCGCCGAGCAACGGGAAGAATGAGAGAATCGAAATAGCAGCCACTATAATTGCTATTAATAATCCATACTTTAATAAGTTGACAGACAAAGATGAAGTTGATTTTTTTACATTCAGTTCAGTTTGCTTATGCTCTTCTAATCCTTCAAACTCTCCAGTGAAATAATAAAATAGAAAACCCAATACACCTGCTGCAATTATCAGATAGATCATTCCAATTTTAAACCAGAAAGAAAAAACAAATACGAATGCGGCAATCAGAAATCCTTTATAATACTTAAACGAGAGCTTAGGGAAAACGGATTTCCCTACAGTAGAAACTGCATTGATGAGCAACGCAACAACCATAGCACCGAGTCCGGCAAATACTTTAACAACATATGGGATACCGGCGAAATGGAAATATCCGTATGATAATATTACTATCGTAGCAAAAGTTGGAAGAATAAAAAAGAACGGAACAATAAACGCACCGATAATTTTATTAATTCTGTAACCTACATAAGCCATCAAGGTAACAAACGTGGCACCCGGAAGAATTTGTGCAAAACTTAAAGCGTCTAAGAAATCTTTCTCACTGATCCATTTTTTTTCTTCAACAAATTTCTTTTTAAGTTGAGCAGTCATTGCAAGTCCGCCGTAAGCTGTTGCACCAACGTATAAACTTGCTTTTATTAAATCCGCAAGTAAAGGTTTTTTTATTTCGTCATTTATTTTTACCGCTTCCATAGGAAATTTTACTTTACCTGCTGAGGAATATTTTGTTTATCCTCAACTCTTTTTGAGAAAGCTTGATAGACTTGCTTTGCACGAGATCTATCAATTGCTTTTGATTTCAGATACTTTATGTTTTCAATTGTCATATCAAGTTTGGGAAATGGAATACCGAGAATTGCCTCGTTAGATTTTGCATCCGTAGCATCCCGGCAGCCGTAACATCCAAAGGACATATTTATTTTTTGTGATTTAAAAGGAAGAACAACTGAATCAACGCATACCGCTTGAAGAATGCTTGTGCTCATATCCAATCTGCCGCCTTCTTCATTTAAATATGCCAGTGCAATCCACATTAATTTTTCTACTTCATCTTCAATTACAATTACATCCGGATCTTCATCCCAATCCTTGAGTGGTTTAGCTGCAATTGCTTCAAACCTGCCTTGCTCAAGACGCGGCATATCATTCATAACTTTTACCGCTGCTTCTTTATCTCTGAAAATTCCGTAACCCTGAAGCATTGTTCCGTCTTGTAAATTTTTCGGCAAAGGTTTAAATCCCAAAGCTGCTGCTGCTGCAGGACAAGAGATTTCATCTTTTGTAAGGATTAAGCTTTCGCCTTTGCGTGCCCGCATTACTAACTGACAAAGTCTGTGATCATCCGCAGATTTGTAACCATTAGTTGGAATAGTCTGATAAAATTTTAAGCCAACGGGTGAGCTTGTAAGTCCAACTGATTCAATTAATATTTTATTTATTTCTTCAATGTTTTTCATTTGATCGCCTTTTTTTGCAATAGGTTTTTAATGATAGCGATTTCATCTGTTTGATGACGAAATTCATATCAAATAAAAATTAAAAATCACTATGCAACGTTTTTGTGTTTTTCTCTTAACTCCTGAAGCAGTTTAACAAATTCCTTTTTGTCCGGGAATGAAATAGCTCCCATTTCACAATCATTTTGGCAAGCAGAGCAGCCAACCACACAATTGTAAGGATTAAAAACTTCTGTATGGAGTTCACCTTGAGCAAAAACATTGTTGCTGCAAAAATCCATACAAGAACCGCAATTGTTGCATAAATACGGATCGATTGTCGGATACCAGGGGATTTCTTCTCTTGGAATTCCCATATAAGTTTGACCAGCCATTATTAAGCCTCCTCAAGTGCTTTCTTGATATCGTTAAAAGCTGTGTCGGTAGTTTTAAATGAAATAGAAACCGGTTTCCAGTTGTTGTTCATTTGAATACCAGCACGTTCAAAACCATCACGCAACAATTTTTTCTGTTTTTCTTCTTTGCAAGCAGGTGTAATGTATGCAACGTTATCTTTAAGCAAATCAGCTAAAAGATTTTCGCCATTTTCCTCACACAATCTCGGATGCAAAAGCATGTAATCGTGCGGTAATTCAAGACGAATTCTTTCCGATAGTTCACCAAAATTAATGTCCTTCATACTTGGGCAGGCAAAGCTGCAAGTGCACATTAGTATTGCTTTTTTAGTTGATTGGTTTGATTTAAGTTCAGCGTCCATTTTATATCTCCTTAAAATTTATGATTGGATTTTCTTCCACTTATTTAAATTAAATTTATGATTATATGAGCATTCACTCATATATTCAAACAAAAAAATTTATGCAACAACAGACTTTCTAAAGCTTAATTTTTCAGCAGAAATTTTTTCTGCTAAATCAATAAGATCAAAAATTCTTTCATCAGCAATTTTGTAATTCATCCTAACACCATCTTTCCAAGCAATAAGAACACCTGCTTTAACTAAAGTGCTAAGATGCCGGGAAAGATTTGATTGTTCCAAACCAAGTTTTGGAAGCATTTCACAGCCACAAAGCATGCTTTCTTTTTGAATAGCTTTTATTATTCTAATTTTGTTTGGATGTGAAATAGCTGTTAATATTTCTGATATTCTGTTTTCCATAAAAACTCCAAGTTTTACCATCTAAATATATGCCATTATTTGCATATAAAAAACTCTAAAAATTAGGTTTTTTAAATCGCCGGTTATCAATAGTGATAATCTTTTTTCAATTTTAATAAAATTAAGAAAATATCATTCTTAAAATTCCAATTGGGCAAACGTTACTAATGTAATCAAGTTTTAGTTCCTCAGCTTTGTTTACTGCATTTTCATCAAAACAGTTTGGGGGAAACCAGATTGTATCCACACCAATTTCTTTAACAACCGTAACAACATTAAGAGTATTTTTGGGAGCCAAGGCAGTTAAAACAACATCCGGTTTCTCAGGCAAATCTTTTATAGATGGATAACATTTTATTCCCTCAATCTCATCATACTTTGGATTGATTGGAAAAATTTTGTAACCATAATCTTTAAAAACACAAACAAGCTCATAACCGTATTTCATCATTTCGTTTGAAGCGCCAACAATGGCAAATGATTTTTTTGATTTAAGTATTTCTTCTGGTGTCATATTGTTTCTGCCATTAATTTTTTAATTTCCATTCGTAAATTTCTCTCGGATAATTTACCACCGGATTGGATTATCTTATCATTAATTGTAATAACCGGTGTTTGAAGTTTTTCATTCTGTATTCCTTCCAAAATTTCTTTGAAAGAAAAAGATTCGGGTGAAAATATTTCGATTAACTTCATATCAAATACATCACCTAAACGCTTTTTCATTTTTTTTGAAATCAAATCAACTGCGTACTGCCAGCTTTTTTCATAACTGCAAGCGCCAACCGGCATAACAAATATTTTTATATCAAAATTATTTTGCATCAAACTTTTTCAGTAAAATATTTTTTCTTAAACCGAAGTGCTACGTTAACGAGCATTATCAATACGGGCACTTCAACCAAAGGACCAATTACAGTTGCAAATGCTGCTGGTGAGTTAATTCCAAAAACTGCTACGGCAACTGCAATTGCTAATTCAAAATCATTACTGCCTGCAGTAAAAGCAACTGTGGTTGTTTTCTCGTAAGAAATCCCTTGCTTTCTAACGAAGTAAAATGTTGCAAAGAACATTATGGTAAAATAAAATGTATATGGTATCGCAACACGAATCACATCGAGAGGAAGTTCAACTATCTTTTCTCCTTTTAATGAGAACATCACGAAGATTGTAAAAAGTAAAGCAATTGGAGTGAGGATAGAAATTTTTGGAATGAATTTAGTATGATACCATTCTTTGCCACGAGCTTTCACCAGAACCAAACGAGTTAATACTCCACCTGCAAAAGGAATTCCGAGATAGATTAAAACAGTTACAGCAATTTCAGAAATTGAAACATCTACTAAAGCACCCTGCATTCCAAATATAGGAGGAAGAATAGTTATAAAAATATATGCATATACGGAATACAGAAGAACTTGGAATATTGCGTTAAAAGCTACAAGTCCTGCAGCCAATTCAGAATCTCCCTTTGCTAAATCATTCCAAACCAAAACCATTGCAATACATCTTGCTAAGCCGACAAGTATTACTCCTATTGCCATTTCTGGTTTATCTGGTAAAAGAATGAGTGCAAGGAAAAACATAACAAGGGGACCGACGATCCAATTCTGAATTAATGATATTGTTAACAACTTAACATTCTTAAACACAATTGGAAGTTCTTCATACTTAACTTTTGCAAGCGGCGGATACATCATTAAGATTAATCCGATTGCAATAGGAATGTTTGTAGTGCCTGAACTTAAAGAATTCCAAAAACCAGCAATGCCGGGAAAAATTGAACCGGCTGCAACTCCTAAAAACATTACAATAAAAATCCACAGAGTTAAATAACGATCAAAGAACGATAATTTTTTTGAAACCGATTTGTCCATAATATCCTCTTTTTTTATTCTGATATTCCAATTTATAAGCTTATGTAAATGCAACGCAGCTATAAAGGATCAATCGGATATAAACTGATTTAGATCTATGAAAATCCGCTCAATCCGCTAAATCTGCGTTCTATTTTTCTTTTAATTCCTTTAAATAAAATTCATAAAAATCTCTTTTAATTTCATCTCTAACTTTTCTGAATACTGAAAGAATTTCTTCTTCAGTTCCAGTAGCATCAGCAGGATCTTCAAAGCCAATGTGTAATTGTTTCCCAACTTTTCCGATAAATACCGGACAGGTTTCTTTTGCATTGTCACAAACAGTTATCACATAATCAAATGGTTCATTAAGAAATTGATCTACCATCTTTGGATAATTTTGTGAAATATCTATTCCAATTTCCTTCATCACCTGGACTGCTTTGGGATTTACTTTATCTGCTGGTTTAGTTCCGGCAGAGTAAACCTCTAATTCGTCGTTAAAAGATTTTAACAGTCCTTCTGCCATCTGGCTTCTGCAGGAATTTCCTGTACAGAGTATTAAGATTTTTTTCTTCATTTCTTTCCTTTCAAATGTTCAATTGTCAAATTGTTAAATTGTTAAATTGTTAAATTGTTGGGTATTATAGGTTAAAAGCAATTTAGCAATTAAACAATTAAGCAATTAAAATAAAGCTCCATAAATCAATCCGCTTATTGTTGCCATAACAACAACAAGAGAAACATAAACAACTGTTTTTTGTGTGCCAATCACGCCACGAATTACCAGCATATTTGGTAATGATAAAGCCGGACCAGCAAGTAACAATGCAAGTGCCGGACCTTTTCCCATTCCGCTGTTAATTAATCCCTGAAGAATAGGTATCTCCGTCAAAGTTGCGAAATACATAAATGCACCAGTGATTGATGCAAAGAAATTAGAGAACAAAGAGTTGCCGCCGACTAAAGCAGAAATCCATTCATTTGGAATAACACCATTATTATTATTTTGTAAACCAAGTAAAAATCCTGCTACTAAAACACCCGCAGCAAGTAGCGGCATAATTTGTTTTGTAAATCCCCACGTTTCACCAAGCCATTGATTCGGTTCGCCTTCTGTAAAAGTTAATGCTAATGTGGTTGCAACAACTGCTACAACAAAAGTAATAGTTGGATTGTGATAAAAAATAATTGCTGAGATAATCACCGCTATTGTGCCAAGTATAACATAAAGTTTTTTTGCCTGGATTATATAAATCATCGAAAGTGCAAAACCAATTCCAAATAATCCTGTTATAAACCATTTGTTAGCAAACATAAAATACCAGAAACCCTCAGTCTTATCTGCTGGTTTTCCCCAGTTAACAAAAACAAGAATTGCAACAAGAATAAAAAAGTGCAATGCAGTCTGCCATATCGGTCTTGGCTCTTCTACCTCCGGCATAGCAAGCTGTGCTTCAGCTCTTTCTTTTTCTTCTTTGCGATAGATGAAAGCCATAATCAAACCGATGATTATACTAAATGAAACTGCTCCAATTACTCTTGCAATCCCGAGTTCAAGTCCTAGTATTCGTGCAGTAAGAATTATTGCAAGAATATTTATAGCAGGACCTGAATAAAGAAATGCCATTGCCGGACCTAATCCCGCACCGCGTTTATGTATGCTTGAAAATAAAGGCAGCACTGTGCAGGAACAGACCGCAAGTATTGTCCCCGAACCAGCTGCTACTAAATATGCAACCCATTTTTTTGCTCTGGCACCAAAATATTTTACAACCGCAGCTTGACTAATAAATACAGCAATTGTTCCGGCAATAAAGAAGGCGGGAATAAGACAGAGCAAAACGTGTTCCTTAGCGTACCATTTTGCTAAATCAAACGCAGCTAAAATTGCACCTTTAAAAGATTCACTTTCTATCGGCATAAAGTATGCGAAGAGAAAGAAACCAAGTATCCATAAAAAACTTTTATATTGTTCTTTCCAGTCCATAAAATTTGTCCTTCATTTACAATTAGAGTATTATCAAGAGCAACAAGATGAAGGAGCTGCAAGCTTTGCAAAATCCATCGAAATTTCGTTGCTTATATTTACATTACATTCCTGCAAAATGCTTTTGATATTATTTTGCTTTTCTGCAAGATTTAAATTCAAGGGATTATTCTGAATCTTTTTCCCGATTGTTCTTAATTCGTTGATCTCTTCCTGAGTTAAAGTTCCATCATATTGTTTTTTCTGAAATTCAGCAGAGAGCGAATAATATTTATCTGTTAGATTTTTTATTTCTTCATCATTTTCGTAACTCTCTAAAGCTGTTATGTATTCAATCACTTCAGGAATTGATTGAAGTGATCGAATAAAATTATCTGCAATATTTTTTAATTGAGTATCTATCATTTTTTTTCCTTTATCCACAGCAACTGCTTGCAGGTTTTGCAAGTGATGCGAAATTAAATTTTAATTTTTCACTTAAGTACGAGTTTAGCTCCTGATAAAAAGCAATAAGATTTTCCTGAGATGTATAAAATTCACTAAGCACTTTGTTTTCCATTGCTTTCTTTTGTGCTTCTTCGATTGTCTTTTCATCCTCTGGTGTAAGTCCGCCGTAATTTGCTTTCATCTGGTAATCACGAAGCACAGTATTGTATTCCATTGATGCCTGTTTTGCATCATCACTAACACGAAAGTTATCTCTGGCTTTAATAAAGTTCCGATACGGCTCTGAGTTTAGTATTGCTTTGCCTAAAGTAGCAGAAGCAAAACTTAATCGCTCACGAGTTTGCTGCTCGACTGTTAATTGTTCTTCTCTCATTTATTTTTTCCTATAATTAAATGTTATTAGTCATTCCCACGAAAGTGGGAATCCATTTTATTTAAGAGCATTAGATTCCCGTTTTCACGGGAATGACATCACCAAATATTATTTCTAAATATTCATACTCGATCAATTAATTTTCACTTCAGATTTATTAAAGAGCAACACCGCAGCTTTATCAATCATATCCAAACCTTTTATTTCTTTTTCTAACAATGGCATAATAACCACTGGTAATTGAAATCTTTCCTTAATTTCTGCAAGATATTTTTCCTGCATCTTTCTTCTTTTGATAAAAAATTCGTTTGTGCAGTATTCCGGTTCGAGCACTTGATTTGCAACTACAAATTGAGTCTTGATCCCTGCCTCTTTCAAATCAAGCATCGCTCTGTATGCTTCAATTACCGGAGTTGATTCCGGATAAACAACAAACGAAAATATTGATTGATTTGGATCTTTCATCCTTGCAATTACTCTGTCAAATCTTTTTTGGGTAACCGATTTTGCATCCTGACTTTTTTGATTTGTTGTGACCATCAGACTTACCTGATCACTGTAATCGAAAGGAAGTCCAAGTAATCGAAGTGTATGTCCGGTTGGTGCTGTATCGAATACAACAAAATCATAATCATCGCTTTCTACATAACCCATAAACTTATCAAATGCCGCCATCTCTTCGGTGCAAGGTGATTCAAGTTCTTCTTTAATTGCAACCATCATATCTTCGGAATATTTTGGTTTTGATTCTTCAATAATGCGATGCTTGTATTCCTCAGTTGCTTTTTCCTGGTCAACAATTACAGACCAAAGATTTTCTACGCCTTTAACTTTCTGAATATGGTCAGAAATATTTTGTTCAAGCACTTCGCCGATGTGAGCTGCCGGATCGGTTGTCAGCAATAAAGTTTTATATCCCTCCGAAGCAAACTTGTAAGCAGTTGCTACGGAAATTACTGTCTTGCCAACTCCGCCTTTACCTGTGAAGAAAATAGATTTTGTTTTACCGTTTGGTGTTATTATATCATCAATTGAATCCGGTATGAATTTGTGGAAATCTTTTTTTAATAATTCGCCATTACCAATTACATAAGTCTGCTTGGCAGAATTTGCGAATAAATCTTTTTCTATGTTTAATATTCTCTTAACGCCTTTAATTTCGCCATCGCGCTGATACATTTTTCTTATCTTGAAAGGAAATTCTGATTCAATTATTTTGATATACTTTTGCTGCATATCAAATCTGCTTTTGAAGAACGGATGCTCACAGACTTCTTCAGGCAAAATACCGTTAATGATTAATTCAATATTCTTAACTCCAATTTCTTTTAATTCATTAGATGAACGTTTTGTCTCGTAAACAGAAGTTTCTTCCGGTTGAAGAACAAACATAAAAGTTGTTCTTTCTGCATCGCCTAATAAACGTGTTGCTTCATCATACTTAACTTTATTTTCCTGAATAGATGTAACGGGACCAATGCAAGTATTGCCTTGTCCTTTTGCCGATTCTTCAATATGCTTACTCCAATCAACCGGTAATTCGAGAAGACGGATTGTGTGTCCAGTTGGCGCTGTGTCAAATATTACCACATCATATTTTTCACCTTTACCTTCTTTTTCAGCAACCATAAAATCAACGAACCTATCGAACGAAGCAATTTCCGTTGTACAAGGTGAATTGAATTGTTCTTCCAGAACTAACATCACACTTTCGGGCATCACGGCTCGCATCGGTGCAAGAATTCTTTCACGATATTCTTCCGTTGCTTTATCCGGGTCTATTTCCATTCCCCATAAATTATTTATGAGTGGCGTTATTTTATGTCCAATCTCAGTCTCAAAAACATCTGCAAGATTAGAAGCTGGATCAGTTGTAACGATTAGAGTTCTTTTACCTTCATTTGCATAATGCACAGCAGTAGCGCAAGCCATTGTAGTTTTTCCAACTCCGCCTTTACCGCTAAAGAAAATATATTTTGTGCTAGCCATTGTTTCCTCTGATTTTTTCTCTGTGGTTCTCTGTATTTTCCCTCTGCGGCTCTCTGTGTAACTTTTTATTACACGGAGGTTCACGGAGAAGGCACTGAGTACCACTTAGTTTTATTTATTGATTCTATTCTTTAATTAAATTTTTTAGTTCATCATAACTCGGATATTCTTTTTCCTTTACAACTTTACCATCAACCAAAGTAATAGGTAAGATTTCAACACCAAACTTCTGCAAGCGCTGCATCACTTCCGGCTGCTGCATAAACTTTGGTCCCTGTTGACTAAGCAAATATCTCTCAATAGTTACTTTACCATCAAGTTCTTTTTTCAATTTTATAATTGCTTCATTGATGTCGAGCAATGCAGGATCGATATCAGGTCCGCACAAACCACTTGCGCAGCACATCGGCGGATCAAAGATTTCTATTTGTATTTGCTTTACTTCTGTTGTGTTATTCATTTTTATTCCTTTTTTAATTTATTCGCAGTAAAATCGAGACATTTTTTAATTTCGTTTACATCAAATACTTGATTCGGTTTTGATTCAAGATTTAAGATAAGCTCTTCGTCCAAAGAACTGATATTGAGCGATTGCAATTTTTTATATTCATCGGTAGGACAACTGCACTGCCCCTTTTGACAGACTTCAAAATTAGAGAGCAGTGTTTCCCGTTCTTCAGCTTTTGATTTAATGAATATTTTTAATTTATTCTGTGATGATTCAATTTTGTATTTCATTTAAATTTGCCTTTGGATTAACAACATCCACTTCCGGAACCACCGCAGCAACCCCCGCCGCTGTTCTGTGAATCGCGAGATTTAACATTTACTGTTTGTCCACCAAGAATTGCGAAGCCGCCAAAGACTTGTTGGAGATTATCACTTCCGCATTGCTCGCAACTAATTTTTAATCCTTCTTCTTTTTCTTTTACTGTGGCTTTAACATCAAAATAATAACCGCAGTCTTGGCAGTGGTATTCATAAATAGGCATTTATTGTTTCTCCTTAATTAATTTTTCTCTTTCCCTGTTCAATAGGTCATCAGCGAGTTTGTAAATATCATTTATCGGTCTTTCCTTTACCATTTTACCTATCTTAATTGCTTCTTCAATTTCTTGAATTGTGCAACCAAGTTTTAATGCTTCAGCAAAATGGTAACGAAGACAAGGCAGACAGTTTCCGCCTATAGATGCACCAATTGCAATTAGTTCGGATGTTTTAGCGTCGAGTTGTGATAATATGTTTTCCATAATTGATCTATCTATTAGTCTTTTCTTTAATTAGCTTAAATAAATCTTCTTCTGGAATAATACCCACGACACAACGATCCTTTTCTCTCAGCAAAAGTCTTTTATTAAGGCGATCTTCATCCTCTGCATATGTCTTATCATCTAACTGATTTCTTAATAATGTAAACAAACTTTTATTTTCAGGTATTTCCTTATTTAGTTGATAATAAACCCACGTACCTTCTTTTTCAGTCGTAAAAAAGTCGGCGCTCTTCAAAATATTCAGGGCTTTTGAAATTGCATATTGTGGAAGCTGCAAAGCATCCATAAGCTCACAGACGCACAAATTACGTCCGCTCTTTATAAAAAGATTTATGATCCGAAGACGGGTTTCATCGGACAATGCTTTGAATTTCTCTACTGTTTTATTCATCTTTTTCCTTATATGCTAAAATTTGCATACAAACATATGCTGATTATGGCATATAGTCAAGACTTATAGTTTTATCAGAAAGGAATTTTTAAGATTTTAATAAAATTTTGTTTATAACTTTCTGCAGCTAATTTGAAACTTGCTTCTCCTCCACCCTGTTAGCTCGATAAACCTGATTTAATTTACTTGTTGATTCTATAGCATTTTAAATATGCGATTAATCACATTCAGAAAAATTTTTATGAAAGGAACTTTTTTAAATAATTAACTGTTAGTATTTTTCGAACAATCAATTAAAAAGTTTGAATCTTATGACAACGCAAATAATGGACACAAAAAAAGAACTTATTCTGCAAACGGCACGCGAGATTTTGGCCAGAAACGGTTTTGCCAAGACTACTCTTGATGATATTGCAATTGCTCTCGGAATGAAGAAGTCATCACTGTATTACTATTATAGTAACAAGGATTCCTTGCTTGAAGATGTAATGGCACGTGAAGAGGAATATTTTTGTTCGATGATTGAAAGTACTTTAAAAAAATCCGAGACAGCTATTGACAAAATTATTAATTACGAAAAAGCAAAATTTGATTACATCAAAGAAACAATAAAATTACATGAAATGTCTACAAGCATCATACTGGAATTTAAGAGCAAGTTATTTGAACACATTAAAAGTATCCATAAAAAAGAAATAGAAATGTTAAAGAGCATTTTAGATGATAGCATAAAAAATAAAGAGATAAAAAAATGCGATACAAAAAAAGTTGCCGAATTGATTTTAACACTTTCAGAAGCTTTGCGGCATCGCGAGTTTTATTTTGCTTCTTTTACGGTAAACAAAACAATTGATTTTACCAACGCAGTTGAAGAAATGATTTTTGCCATCAAATTAATTTTTGACGGACTTTTAATAAAGTAAAAAAGATTATAAAAATTTTTAGAATAATTCAGAGGATAAACTAATGAAAAAAACACTGTTGCTGTTTATAATGTTTTCAGTATTGCTTTTAGCACAGACTAAACAGACATCTGTTCTTAACCTTGAACAGGCAATTAGTCTTGCACTCGAAAAAAATGCTGACCTGAAAATTGCTTCAATGGAAGTAAATAAATCAGAGGAAAAATTAAGAGAAGCTCGCAGCGGGCTTTTCCCCAAGTTGGATGTCAACGGGCAATATCAACGTTATATTGATAAGCCGGTAATTTTTTTACCACCAGGATCTCCTCTTGGTCAAACACTTACAATCGGTTCAGATAATTCATATTCGGCTGCTGCATCATTATCTGTTCCCCTGTTTGCGTGGTCTTTGTATCAGGGAATCGGATTAGCTTCTGACGCACTAACTATTTCTCAAGAAAATTACCGAAGTGTTAAAAACAAAGTTGTTGGCGACGTTAAAAAAGCTTTTCTTGCGGTTCTTCTTACACGAGAGACTAAAGATGTTATGCAGCAGAGTTTAAAAAATGCTGAAGATAATTTTGAAAATATTAAGAGATTAAATTCTGCGGGAACACTTTCGGATTATGATGTTCTTCGTGCAGAAGTTCAGGTGGAAAATTTAAAGCCAACAGTTCTTCAAATGGAAAACAATTATGTGCTTTCGCTTGAAGCATTAAAAGTTACAATCGGACTTGATGCCAATCAGGATATTGATGTTATTGGCGAAATGAATTTTGAAGAACCATATCAAATCCCTACCCAACAGGATGTTATTGATGAATTGATTAAAAATAATCCACAGCTTGCAATTCTTGAAAATCAGGTAAAACTAAATGATAGAAATATTTCTTTAGAGAACTCAGCATATCTTCCAACCTTAGCCGGTTTTGGCAGCTATCAATATCAAGCCCAGGCAAATGATTTTAAGTTTTCTGATTACAATTGGGTAAAAACTTTTGTACTTGGGGTGCAGTTGCAAATTCCAATTTTCAATGGATTTAAAACACAAGCGAGAGTAAGTCAGGCAGAAATTGGATTGAATCAATCAGTAGAACAAAAAAGAAATTTTACAGAAGCACTAAAGACTCAAGCATTAAGTATTCTTTACAGAATCGAACAGGCAGTTAAAAGAATTGAAGGACAGAACAAAACAGTTAGTCAGGCGGCAGAAGGGTATGAAATTGCAAAACGCCGGTTGGCTAATAGTGTTGCCATCCAACTTGAAGTAAATGATGCTGAGCTTGCTTTACGACAGGCAAAATTAAACCGGCTTCAGGCAATATATGATTTAAAAGTTGCCGAAGCTGATCTTGAAAACGTTTTAGGTAGAATTAAATAAAAGAAATTTTAGGAGATAAAT